>NZ_WTKW01000106.1:404-12530 GCF_011378745.1 Pseudoalteromonas sp. Z1A6 | reverse complement strand
AGCGCAACGTGCAAAACGTTGCGCTTATTTTCAGGGAAATTATTAAATGTAATTATTTAAATATTAAAAACGCGCCTTAAACGATACGCCAAAGTAGCGCTCTGCATCACGCGGTATTTGGTAACGGAAGTTATCGCCACTGTAGGTAGTTGCGTAGCTTTCGTCGGTTAAGTTTTTAGCAATAAGCGATACTCTAAACGCATCATCTTTAAACGATAAGCCAACACTTGCGTTTAAAATGCCGTAATCTGGCAGTAACGACGCTGGGTTAAACTCGCCTACGTTATCTGGCAAGTCTGAGTATTGCTCGTCGGTGTAAATGTATGAGCTATTTATGTGTACGTTAAAGCCATGCTCAGTTTCAATAAAGTAGTCAGCTGTTAGTGAGTATTTTAAATCTGGCGAAAATGGAACATCTAAGCCAGAGCGGTCAGTACACGAACCTGCAGCTACTTCTGCCGGACAATTAAACTCGTCAATTTCGGCTTTAATATAAGCGACACCACCGGTAAGCGTTAGTGACTCTGTTGCAGCCCACATAAAGTCAACTTCAACACCTTGTGTGCTTACATCGCCCGCGTTTGTTAAGCGGGTAATACAGGTGCCGTCTGAACAGTCAAAGTTGTTAGCTTGAAAACCTTCAATTTCTGTTCTGAAAAGTGCCATGTTAAACACAAACTCGCGGCTTGCGTATTTGTAGCCAATTTCGTAAGCATCAGACTCTTCTGGCGATATTTCGCGGCTGTCGGTGTCTGGATTAAAGTTGTAATAAATATTAAAACCAGGCCCTTTGTAACCTTGCGAGTAGGTACCGTATACCATTTGGCCATCGCCTAAATCGTATTGCATACCTAAACGACCCGATACGTTGGTTTCTTCTGCTTTGCCTTCGTCATCGGTATTTAGTGTTGCTGGGCGTACGCCTACACCAGTGCGGCCATATACATCATTGCTTACACGGCGATGCGTGTAAGACACTTCATCGTCGGTGTAACGAATACCAAATAATACGCGTAAATCTTCAGATAAATCGTAAGTACCGTCGGCAAAGGCTGCCCAGTTGTTAAATTCTGTGCTCATAAAAGCAGTGGCCGATACAATATCGTTTGCGTTACAGCTAACGCCTAGCCCTTGTGTGTAACCTTCTAAATCAGCAAGTGCGGCATCAAGCTCTGCGCCCGATAAGTTATTTTGCGCGTAAAAAGCCATTGCGCTATCAAGCTGGCCACCATTGTTTTGACAACTTGCATCACGAGTAAAGTTACGTTGTGAATCCATGTTCCAGTAAAATAAACCAGCAACATAGTTAAATGGCCCTGCTAGGTTTGATGTAACTCTAAACTCTTGCGAAAACTGATCCCATTGCTGTGCACCAATATCATGTAGTTGAAACGGCGCGCCAAATACTGGCTCGCTGCTGTCGCCAGCAATAGAGGTAAAGTCGCCTTCGCGGTATTCGGTATTATCCCATGAGCGCTGCGCTGTAATTGACGTGTACGTATAGCCGCCAATTGTTTTATCAACTTGCACCGAAAACGCGCTATGTTCGTCAATTGTGCGCGACTCGTAATCATGGTCTACTTTGCGTTGGTCTAGGTCAATATCGGCTACGCCATCAACAATACCATTACTGTTTGGCGCTGCTTTTGAATCAGGATTACGACCACTTGGCAGGGCTTCTAAGTCGGCGCAACAATCGTCGTCTGCGTTATAAAATTCAGCTATAAATTTTACGCTTAAGTCGTCCTCTGGCTCGTATTTAAATACAGCACGTGCACCTTCGCGGTCATAACCGTTTACTTTTTCGTTGTTGTAAACGTTATCAATGTAACCGTCAAACTTGCCTTTAAATACCGTTAAGCTAGCGGCTAAATCGTCGGTTAAACCGCCGCTTATAACACCTTTAAAACGGTATTCGTTATCTTGATAAAACGAGGTTTCTACGCTGCCGGTTGTGTCGTACGACGGATCTTTAGTGGTAATATTTACCACACCTGCTGAGGCGTTTTTGCCAAATAACGTACCTTGTGGCCCGCGTAATACTTCAATGCGGTCTACGTCGTATAAATCGGCAAAGGCTTGACCCGAGCGGCCAAGTACCACGCCATCAACAACAGTTGCCACACTTGGCTCGGCAGCAATACTAAATGAAATAGTACCAATACCGCGCACTGTTAGCGCTGAGTTACGTGTTGTGGTGCCTTTTCTAAAGCTAACCGAAGGAACAAGTGACTGTAAGCCTTCCATGTTATTAGCAAAAGCTGAATTAATTTGATCGCTATTAAGTACCGATACCGCAACAGGTACTTCGTTTAAACTTTGCGTTCTTTTTTGTGAAGTAACGACTATTTTTTCAAATGTATCGTTTTTAGCTGTTTCTGTTTTTTGTTGTTCTTGTTCGGTTTGCTCTTGCTGTGCATGTACCTGCGCGCTAAGCGCTAAACCGGTTGTCATTGCTAACGTGACTGCCAAGCTTAAGACGGACTTTTTAGCTCTCATGTCATTCTCCATATTGTGCGTGTGCTGTGTGGTACCGCGCTAGCAATTGTGTGAGTTGCTAAAAAGCGGTGTCAGTGTGTGTGATACTTTCCTTAAAGCTCTTATATCTTATATAAGAGCTTTAAATTTAAACAAACTATCTTACTAATGCAAACATTATGTGAATTAAATGTGATTTAAGTTTGGTGTATAGAATATAGCCGCACGTTATGCGGCGTTTTTAGCCCCAATACGCGCTAAGCTATTTTCGTAACGAACCTGCCAACGACGTACACTCCACCAGCTAAGCACTAAAACAGTAGACCAAACAGCAACTAAACTTGGTACAAAGTACACACTGGTTCCACCCACTAATCCGAGCGGAGAAAACAATATATATAAGCTAACAATTAGGCCTACTAATACGATGGCGCAAGGCAATGCGTACTTCCAAGGATTAAGGTCTACCTCGGCTTTGCGTGTAAATTGCCATGGTGTTTTAAGTGGTTTGTAGTAACCAATACCCAGCATTATTGCCAATTCAATTATGAACAAAATGGCGTAAATATGAATAAAGTTAATGTCTACATCCCATACAAATTTAAGCAAGGTGTAGGCAATAATATGGAATATAATCGCGACTTTAGCGCCCAGTGCAGGCACTTTTCGAGTAAACAAACCTACCAATACAATTGTGATGACCGGAATGTTATAGAAACCTGTAAACACACGAATTATGTGCCATAAGCCTTCGGGTGCAAACATCAATAATGGCGCGGTTATAAACGACAGTACGGCAATAATAATACTGGTAATTTTAGCCACTTTTATAAGTTGGCTGTCTGTTACTTTGTCTTTTTTCATTGGCTTGTAAACGTCTAAGCAAAATAAGGTTGCTGCGCTGTTGAGCAGTGAGTTAAACGAGCTAAATACGGCACCTAGTAGCACCGCTAAAAAGAACCCAGACAAATACTGTGGAAGTACTTCTTTTACTAAATGTGGATAAGCTAAATCGATAGTGGGCAGGCTTTCGTGTTTATAGAGATGGTAAGCAATAACGCCTGGGATCATCATCATAAACGGCACTAACACTTTAAAGTACCCTGAAAACAACACCCCTTTTTGGCCTTCAACTAAGTTTTTAGCGCCCAGTGTACGCTGGATCACGTACTGATTGGTGCCCCAATAAAATAAATTAGCTAAGATCATGCCTGTAAAAATAGTGCCAAATGGCACAGGATCGTCGCTGCTGCCAATAGCGTTAAGCTTTTCTGTATCGGTGTTTACAAGGGTGCTTAATCCTTCTGAAAAACTCCCGTCGCCCAATGCAATTAAACCCAGTGTTGGCACTAAAATACCAATAATAAGTAGCCCAACACCGTTAATAGTATCCGACACCGCAACCGCCTTTAAACCGCCAAAAACAGCGTATATTGCGCCAACTGAGCCCACTGTAATAATGGTGACAATCAGGCTTGCTTCGTAACTCATATTTAATAAGGTGGGTACATCAAACAGCCTAAGTACGGCTATTGATCCTGAGTATAAAACTGAGGGGATCGTTATAAAACAATACCCTACCATAAATAAGATCACCGTCATGCGCCGTACGGTATCGTCAAAACGATCCCGTAAAAATTCAGGTAAGGTAGAAAACGCACCCGCTAAATAACGCGGCAAAAAGATCAACGCCATAATGATTGTTGAGATCCCTGCGGTTACTTCCCACGCCATTGAGCTTAGGTTGTAACCATAGGCTGAGCCATTAAGACCAATAAGTTGCTCTGCCGATAAGTTAGTGAGGATCATCGACCCTGCTATAAACGTACCCGTTAACCCACGACCCGCTAAAAAATAGCCGTCTTGGGTATTAACTTCCCCTTTGGTTTTTTGGTACGAGATATATCCCACCAGCGCCATAAACGCCAAGCACGATAGCAGTGTCATGGTAATGTTCATACCTTCCATCTTGCTCCCCTTTTAGCTTACTTTACTCGGTAAAAAGTAAGCTAATATCTTTATTATTGTGTGTGTTGTATGTGTGTTGTGTGTTTTTTATTAAGCCGAGTTTTATTTAGGCCATGGCGTTAATTGGCTCATGTCTTGTTCTGTGTGTTGAACCTCTGGGCCAAGCATTAGGCTGTCGCCTTCGCGCATAAATACTGCCATTTCTTCAAGTGCGAGTGTGTGCTCGTAGTACTTACCACCTTCGTAAGCTTGTTTATCAGGAAAGCGAATCCAGCTGCCTTGTGGTAAATAAAATTTCACTTTACCTTTTGGTACTACACATGGCACAACCAGTAATTTTTCACCGCACATAAATTGCTGATCAAAGCTATGTGCTAGCACATCATCAGGAAATGTCAGTGCCATTGCACGCTGAATCGGCAAACCGGTTTGCTGCGCTTGCTCTGCACTTTGTTCTAAATAAGGAATAAGTTGGTAGCGTAGTTTAAGTGCTGCAAATACCGCGTCACTTGCTTGCTCAGTATAAGACCACGGTTCGCGAGGGCCAATACCATGCAAGCGCATGTGTGCGCTAAATACTGAGGCTTGCGCCCAGCGCACGTAAAGCTCTGCGTCGCGAGTGTCTTTGTAAAAACCGCCAATATCGGTTGCAAAAAACGGTCCGCCCGACATACCCCACGCTAAGCTGCCACGAATACTCGCCGCTAAACCTTGCCAATCGGCTTGTGGGTCACCGCCCCACTGTGCAGGGAAGCGTTGGCTGCCCGTCCATGCTGAGCGGCTAAATAAAAATGGCCCTGTTTTACAGTATTTTTCGGCGGCTTCATAAACGCAGCGGTTGTACAACATGCTATAAACGTTGTGTAATCTTATACCGCTGTCGCCACTGTGCGATACCATATTTTCGTCTTCTAGCTGCTCGCCAAAATCTGCTTTTATCATATCTACGCCAAGCTCAAACAATGGCTTGTGCGATTCGAGCCAGTATTCGTAAGCATCAGGGTGCGTAAAATCTAAAATACCCGACTCTGGCAGCGGCGTAAGTACTTCGCCAAATGGACTTAAATCCCACTCGTATTGATACGCTTTGCCTGTGCGTTTGTCTTTTATAAGCCAGCCGTTTTCGGCCGCTTTAGCAAACAATGGGTTATTTACCGAGATCATCGGGTATTCCCACACACAAATTTTAAAGTCCATCGCTTTTAGTTCATCAAGCACTGGTTTTGGGTCGGCGTAGCGTGTTGGGTCCCATTCAAAGGCAAAGCGAGTGTCGGTGTCTTGCCATGCTCGGCCATCAAGGGTAATTACGTCGCACGGCATTTTTTTAGTACGTACTTCGCGGGCAACACTAAGTAGTTCGTCGGCATCTTTGTAATACGCTTTTGATAAAATAACACCAAAGCTCCACTGCGGTGGCACCGGTGCAAAACCTGTTAGTTCACAATAGCGGTTAATACTTTGAGCTGGTGTTTGTTCTTGATATAAAAAGACATCTAGCGCGTCATCTTCAACTAAACATACATAAGCGCGTTGCGACCACAATGCATAACCTACGCCATGGGTAACAGGCGCGGGTGTATGTACAAATAAATTCCAGCCTTCTGGGCTCCATGCATACGGGGTATTTTTATAAGACTTTTCGGCGTTAACGCCCAGCGCATCGTGGTTGTATGAACGAATAAGTTGGCCGCGTTTATCAAGCTTGCCCCACTTTTCGCCAAGACCATACACTGCCTCATCGTAGTTAAGCTCAAGGCTTAAAATCCAGCCGTTATCTGTTTTAGCCAGTGGCGGTAAACGGTGTTGGCGTACAAAGTGGCCATCAGTTGCTGATTGCTGTACTAGCTCATCGTTTTTATAAAGTTTGAAATGAAAAGGGTCGCTGTAAAATTCTAGGCGGTATTCGCCACCGCTTACACTGTAATCATTATTGTTTTTGCTAAGTGTAAGGGGATATTCTGATAGGGTTGTGGTTAATATTTTAAACTGCTCGTCATGTGTGGTGCCTGCATTTAAACGTAAACCAAACTGGCTTATCGTTACGCTAATATCACCAAACTGAGTGGGCAAAACCAGCACATTACCTTGTAACTTTGGCGGTGCGGTTAAGCGTGCTGGCTCTATTGCGTTCCAGTCTGGCTCACGTAATTCAAATGCATTCATGGGAGTTCCTTAACCAATTATTAGTCTTGTATAAGACACAAGTTAAATAATTGTAATCCCCATGTCAATGTAAATAACCCTAAGATGAATTATTTACATCGTGATTTTTAAAATATACCCGGCGCCGATGTAGCCACCAGCGATACGCCGCTCAGCCCTAGCAGCGTAATAGCTATAATGCGTATCCATTTAGCGTCTACGTAGGGCGTTAATTTACGAGCAAAATGCGTAACTAGCAACACTAAAGGAATAGCCGCTGCAATTAAAAACATAATATCGAGCTCTGGCAAAGTACCAAATAAAGCGATACCTACACGTACTAGCCCGCCAATAGTAAATACCGCTAATAACGTACTGCGAATAGCTTCAATAGACCAACTTTGCTTATAACACTGAAACACAAGCGGTGGCCCTGAGGTTGAAAACAACCCTCCAAGTAACCCACTCACCCCACCGGCTATTAAAAACGAACGAGGACGGCTTTGCTTATTAGCACGATCGCGGCCAATCAGCATTAAAGCGCAGCACAATAAAATACTTACGCCTAAAATAAAGTTTAAGTAGTGCGTTAAATGCGACGACATAAACTCAAGCAGCACAAAACCTACCAGCATTAACGGAATACCGGTATACAACATAAGTTTTAGCTCGGGTACTTTTACCGAGCTGCGGTTTTTAACCACCACAGTTGTGGAGTTAACCAAACCTAATAAGCTCACTAAAAATGTAGTTGCTGTAAGCGGCAATACATCAAGCAATGTAAAGCTTGCAACCACTAGTAACCCAAAGCCAAACCCGCTGAGAGTTTGCATAATAGTGGCAAGGCTTAGGCACAGCGCCATAAGCAAAATGAGTTCGAAAGAAATACTGAGCACTTTTAATTTCCTAAGGGTGAGCTATTGTAGTGTAACGATTTGTTTTTAGGCATAATGTATATTTTGCGCCTATAAAAACATTACAGCAGTAGTTCACGTTTAATTGAGCTAGCGCAAATATGCGTAAAAGGTTTCACCTATGATATAACTACAGGTGGATTAAATTTAATGGTAAATAATAATGAGTAACTCTATGTTTGATCACAAATTAAGTGGCCCAAGCTTGGCTTTTCAACCGCTTTACTTACAAGTGGCTGATTATATTAAACAGCTCATTGTTGAAAGACGCTGGGTACCTGGCGAAGCACTACCAAGCGAATTTCGCCTTGCTGAAGAATTTAACGTAAGCCAAGGTACGGTTCGTAAAGCACTAAACTTATTAACCGATAATAAAATAGTGACTCGTCGCCAAGGCGTTGGTACGTTTGTATCGCAACATACTGCGCAAGATGCCTTATTTAGATTTTTTCCGTTACAAGCCGACGGTAAAGGTGCCGATTTACCAAAGGCTGAACTGCTATCGGTTGAGCTTTGTGCAGCGCCAGTTGAAGTAATAGAAGCGTTACAACTCAATAAAAAAGACAAAGTTACTAAGCTTGTTCGTAGGCGTATTCTTGATAACGAATTTTGCATGAGCGAAACTATATACCTACCGCAAAGCTACTTTCCTGATATACATCAAAGTAGTGATATTCCGCATACATTGTACCATTACTATCAGACCAAATTTAACCAAACTGTACACAAAACCCAAGACAGTATTAAAGCCGTACTTGCTACAATGGATGATGCCAAAATGCTAGCTATTAAAGCTGGCGACCCACTGCTGCTGGTATCACGTATTACCGAATCAATCGAAGGTAAGCGTATTGAATACCGCCAAAGCAAATGCCGTAGCGATCATTACCACTATCAAATTGAGCTCGACTGATAAAGAGTCTCTTTATTGCTAACAACCCACTTTAGCGCATAATAATTAAATATTTTTTAAAGGCAGCAAACGCTGCCTTTTTGCTGCCTGCAGGTTTTTTAACTAAACCATTTACTACTTTGCTGTTAACACAGTATTGACACTGTTTGATTCGTATAATAACTTATGTCTTATACAAGACCTAAGTCATTATGCATTTTTAACAGGAATTCCCAATGAGTTCATTAAATAATATCCCTCCAGTAGGGTTCGGTTTATGGAAAGTAGCACAAGAAGATTGTGCACAAACGGTATACCAAGCCATTAAGGCAGGTTACCGCCATCTTGATTGCGCATCAGACTACGGTAACGAAGAACAAGTAGGCGATGGCATAGCCCAAGCAATAAGCGATGGCTTATGTACCCGCGAAGAATTATGGATAACATCAAAACTGTGGAATACCTTTCATGCACCAGAGCATGTTAGCCTCGCGATAGATAAAACACTAAGTGACTTAAAGTTAGATTACTTAGATTTATACCTAATTCATTTTCCGATTGCGCAAACATTTGTGCCAATAGAAACCCGCTACCCACCAGAATGGTTTGTTGACCCAGACGCGCAAAACCCACAAATGGAGTTGGCAAAAGTACCACTTTATTTAACGTGGCAAGCAATGGAAGAACAAGTACACAGCAACAAAGCAAAACGCATTGGGGTATGTAATTACTCAAGCGCACTGCTTCACGATTTAATGACCTACGCAAATATCAAACCCGCTATGTTGCAAATTGAGTCGCACCCTTATTTAACGCAAGAGCGATTAGTAAGATTAGCAAAGCAGTACGATATTCCGGTTACTGCGTTTTCACCACTGGGTGCACTTTCGTATCTTGAGCTTGAAATGGCAGATAAAACCGAATCGGTTCTTGAGCAAAGCGTTGTTAAAGCGGCTGCACAAAATCATGGCAAAACGCCAGCACAAGTCGTACTTCGCTGGGGCGTGCAACGTGGCACTGCCATTATTCCAAAAACTTCAAAACTTGAACGCATGAAAGAAAACCTCGCACTGTTTGATTTTGAATTAACAGAGCAAGAAATGGCGCAAATTTCTGCGCTTAATAGTAATCGCCGATTTAACGACCCTGGGCACTTTTGTGAAGCTGCCTTTAACCGTTTTCACCCAATTTACGATTAGGAACATACAATGTCAGCTACCGAAATTAACTACGCCTCAGTGCCAACTCAATTAACATTCGATGATTCGGTTTTTCCGTGCATTGTGGTTAATAACAATAACGCCAGCACCGTTGAAGAAGCGGTAGCTTTCATTCGCGCCAATAAAAGCGAACTGGCCAAAAAACTTCGCAGCTCAGGAGCTGTGTTGTTTCGTGGCTTTCCTGTAAATAGCGCCGAAACATTTGATACGTTTTCAGCTGGGTTTGATTACGACAATTTTACTTATAAAGAGTCGCTTTCAAACGCGGTGCGTATTAATTTTACCGAGCGTGTATTTACAGCCAACGAAGCACCAAAAGATGTAGAAATATACTTACACCACGAAATGGCGCAAACACCTATATCGCCAAGTAAGTTATTCTTTTTTTGTAAATCGGCCGCAGAAGAAGGTGGTTCAACACCTCTTTGCCGATCAGATAAGTTATTTAGCGCATTAAAAGAGTACGACAGCAAACTTGCCCATGACTTTGAACACAAAGGTCTAAAGTACACCACCTATATGCCAGCCGCTGACGATGCAACATCAGGCCAAGGCCGAAGCTGGAAAAGTACACTAAGCGTTGAAACTAAAGACGAAGCACATAACAAATTAACCGAACTGGGTTACGAGTGGGAGTGGCTTGAAGACGGCTCACTAAAAGCCGTTACACCGGTACTTCCTGCTGTAGTAACTCTTGAAAACAACGTTCAGGTTTTTTATAACCAACTGATTGCCGCTTACATGGGCTGGAAAGGCGTACGCGAAAACCCATCGGTTGCCATTACCTTTGGCGATGGCAGTGCTATTCCTAAAGCAGGCCTTGATAAAATTGTTGAGCTTTCTAAAGTATTTACCTTTGATCTTGCATGGCAAGATGGCGATGTAGCCTTAGTTGATAACGAAATGGCTATGCATGGTCGCCGCCCTTTCATAGGCGAACGTAAACGCCAAGTGTTAGTAGCACTTACCGCAGCTAAAGCGTAATGCAGCGCTTAAGTAGTAAATTAAGCTGTAAAATATCACCTTTATGGCAAGGTGCCAGCATTGCTGCAATGACTGGCCTTGCCGCTTTATTTTTAAGCGAACATTATGGTGCGCCAGCCATGTTGTTTGCTTTGTTACTGGGTATGGCAGTCTCATTTTTGTATCAAAGCGATAGCCCTTGCGCCAAAGGTATCGATTTTACCGGCACCACGGTTTTGCGTGTAGGTATAGTACTGCTAGGCACACGCATAGCGCTGGGAGATTTAGTAACACTGGGTTGGCAAACAGCACTTATGTTAGCGGGCGCCATATTTACCACTATTATTTTAGGCGTAGTGCTAGCGCGCGCATTTGGCTTACAAAAACGCTTTGGTGCACTAACAGGTGGCTCGGTTGCTATTTGTGGAGCGTCTGCTGCGCTGGCTATCTCGTCTATTATGCCAAACAGCGAACATAAAGAGCGCGACACCTTATTAACCGTTATTGGCGTAACAGCTATGTCGACCCTTGCTATGATCCTCTACCCTATTGTGGTTAATTATCTTGAGTTTGACGCCCATAATGCAGGCGTATTTTTAGGTGGCACAATACATGATGTAGCCCAGGTAGTGGGTGCAGGTTATTCGGTATCACCTGAGACAGGCGATATCGCAACTCTAACTAAACTTGTACGTGTTGCCATGCTACTACCTGTTGTACTTATTATGATGGTCGTTATTAATCGTTCAAACAAAGAAAAACACGGGGAATTACCTAAAGTACCTGGTTTTTTAATTGGCTTTGTAATACTCATGATAATAAATAGCTGCTTTTCACTTCCTGCAATAGTACTTGAAACCGCTAACGAACTTTCGCAGTTCTTTTTAATTGCGGCTATTTCAGCCATAGGAATGAAAACTAATTTAGGAAAGCTTACCGAAGTAGGTATGAAACCCATTATTTTAATTGTGGCTGAAACACTTTGGATTGCATTATTAATACTTGGATTTGTAATTTGGAGCTAATGAATCAAGTTATTTAAGGTATATATCAAAAAAATCAGTAGGTAATTAGGTCATGTTTTAACCACTTAAAACTTGCATTTTACCTACTCTAGAACTGCGTGCTAATACAAACATAAAGCATTGATTAAATTAAAATTAACTTAAATTAAGACGCAAAAAAGATCACCTTATTCATGACTGGTTAGTTAAAAAACAAACAAACTAATAAAGCACTTACTCTAAAATAAATTTACAATAGGGCTTGGTATATAGCTCAATTTACTGTTATCCTGCTTGGCATCGGGTTGACAGAAAACCCTATTTATTTGTAAGTACCACGTTGTTTTAGTAATAATCCTTCGCGTTATCCTCAGTTAAATGTATGTTTTCTTCCTGTTAAATTGCCTAATTTAAGGCGCACTTTTATTAATTCTTAGGATACTATTATGTCTAATACTACAACTGGTACAGTTAAATTTTTCAACGAAGCAAAAGGTTTTGGTTTTATCGAGCAAGAATCTGGTCCTGATGTTTTCGCACATTTC
>NZ_WTKW01000106.1:0-206 GCF_011378745.1 Pseudoalteromonas sp. Z1A6 | reverse complement strand
GCTGAAGGCCAACGTGTACAGTTTACTGTTACTCAAGGTCAAAAAGGTCCACAAGCTGAAAACATCGTTAGCATCTAATTGCTTTCGTTAAAATGGGTTAGCAATAACCCATTTTGAATACTAGTTTGAAAGAAGTTTTGTTTTATTTGTTAGTACCCCGTTGTTTTAGTAATAATCCTACGCGATATCCTCAAGTTAACTATTTT
>NZ_WTKW01000105.1:0-12544 GCF_011378745.1 Pseudoalteromonas sp. Z1A6 | reverse complement strand
GCTGCTTTTTGTTTAAAAAAGCACTAACTTTTTGGAGCGTTAAATGGGTGATTTAATCGGGATTAGCTTATTGATCTTGATCAGTGCGTTGTTTGCTATGTCAGAAATAGCAATTGCAGCGTCGCGTAAAATAAAACTGCGAGTAATGGCAGATGAAGGGAATATAAAGGCAGCAGCGGTACTAAAGCTACAAGAAAATCCAGGGGCTTTTTTTGCCATGATCCAAATAGCACTCAACGCGATAGCGATATTGGGTGGTATTGTGGGCGAGCAGGCCTTATCGCCTTATGTTGAAAGTGTGTTGGTATTGTTTTATCAAGGTGCGCATTTAGAAAAAATTAGCTTTTTATTCTCGTTTTTTACTATTACATCCTTGTTTATATTGTTCGCCGATTTAATGCCGAAGCGTTTAGCGATGATCATGCCAGAAGCCGTTGCAGTTCGTGTAGTAACCATTATGCGCTGGGTTACCTTTGCATTAACCCCGCTGGTGATGTTTTTTAATGGTGTCACTAACTTTGTGCTGCGCTTATTTAAAGTACCCGCTGAGCGAGAAGACAATGTGACAACTGAGGACATTGTTGCCATGATGGAAGCAGGTGCTGCATACGGTAGTTTGCAAAAGCAAGAGTATGAATTAATTGGCAATGTGTTTGACCTAGAAGCGCGATTTTTATCAAGCGTAATGACACCACGCGACCAAATTGTATATTTTGATTTAAACGAATCTAGCCATGATATTGCGACTAAAATTATTGACCATCCTCATAACCACTTTTTAGTGGTGTCAGGAAATTTAGATAAGTTGCATGGCTCTGTTGAATCTAAAGATATTTTACGACAAGTACTAAAGGGCGAAGCTGCCAATATAAACGACGACCTAATTGATAAAGATGTTTTTTACTTACCCGAAACATTAAGCTTATCTGAAGCTTTAAATGCGTTTAAAAGTGCAGCAAAACCATTTGCTGTTGTCGTAAACGAATATGCACTTTCGGTGGGTATTGTAACGGTAAAAGATTTAATGAAAGGGTTTATGGGTGATTTAATTACTCATCAAGGCGACGAATTAATCATAGAACGCGATAAAAATTCATGGCTTGTAGATGGCTTAACCCCAATTACCGATTTAGCAAAAGTACTTGATATAGAAGAATTTCCTGACCAGATGCACTATGAAACGGTCGCTGGCTTTTTAATTTACAATATGAAGCGAATACCTAAACGTGCGGAGCATTTAACTTTTTCAGGTTTTAAGTTTGAAGTTGTTGATGTAGAAGGAATTAGGGTAGAGCAGTTGTTAGTTTCAAGGGTTATTAACCCGCAGAGTGCTAATATCCTTTAAAATAAGGTGTGTGCTTTAGTTTTTATATAAATAGCCAAGCTGTATTTGCTTGGCTTTTTTGTGTCTGTTAAAAACTTCGTTTCTAAAATGGGATATTATTTCAATATGTTAGGTTGTTTTATTTTCATACAGTCTTGATTCTATTTTCATCTAATTAACATTAAATGCAACCTAAGACGTATATTGTACTGAGGAGTGTAAGTTTGTGTAAATTTCTTCTAATTAAGATTCATTATCAGCGCGTTTTAATTTAGAATGATCGTTCACTCTAAACTAAAAGGTATTTAACATGCAGCGTTCCCGCATCGCTTTATTTGTATTGTCAGCCCTCGTCGGTTCTGTTGCTTTAACTGGTTGCGATCAGGCTGCTGAGCAGTCACAAGCTTCAGCTCCTAAAGCTGTACCAGTGGGTGTACTTACATTAAAAAGCCAAGCGCTTACTCTCAAAAAAGAACTTCCTGGTCGTATCAGTGCATTTCAAATTGCAGAAATTCGCCCACAAGTAAGTGGTATTGTGCAATCTCGTTTATTTGTTGAAGGTAAAGAGGTTAAACAAGGCCAGGCTCTGTATCAAATAGACCCTGCGACATTTGAAGCAGACTTAGCAGCAAGTGAAGCAAGTGTTGCACGTGCTCAGGCGAGTATTTCAAGTAGTAAAGCTAAAGCATCTCGTTTTAGCGAGCTTTTAAAAATAAAAGCGGTAAGTCAGCAAGACTTTGATGAAGCAGATGCCGCATACAAACAAGCAAAAGCAGAATTATTAACGGCTAAAGCGCAGTTAAAATCGGCGCAAATTAACCTTGATTACAGCCATGTGTCGTCACCAATTAGTGGTCAAATTAGTAAATCAAGCGTAACTGTAGGTGCACTAGTTAGTGCTAACCAAAGTACTGCACTTGCTACAGTGACTCAGTTAGATCCAATTTATATCGATTTAACACAATCAAGTAATGAGCTTACCAAACTTAAAAAAGCAATATCATCAGGTGCTCTAAGTGTTGATTCGACTAGCCAAACTGACGTTGAACTTATTATGGAAGATGGCTCTGTTTATCCTCATAAAGGCACATTGCAGTTTTCTGAAGTGACAGTTGATCCAAGTACTGGCTCAGTAATACTACGTGCTAAATTTTCAAACCCAGAAAAATTATTACTGCCAGGCATGTATGCCCGAGCTTCTATTGTGGAAGGTGTTAAGGCGGGTGCTATTTTAGCTCCGCAACGTGGTGTTAGCCGTAATTCAAAAGGCGAACCAACAGCAATGGTTGTCAGCAAAGATAACACAGTAGAAAGCCGCGTATTAAAAGTAGATAGAACGATTGGTTCTGATTGGCTTGTTACTGATGGCTTAATGGATGGCGATAAATTAATAGTTGAAGGTTTACAAAAAATCCGCCCTGGTGCACCAGTGAATCCATCTGAAATTCAATCGTCTACTAAAGCCGATCAAGCGCAATAACGGAGAGTTTTAATGTCACGATTTTTTATCGATAGACCGATATTTGCTTGGGTACTCGCTATTGTAGTGATGCTTGCAGGTATTTTGGCAATTAGGAGTTTACCTATTTCGCAGTATCCTTCAATTGCACCACCTGCAGTGAGTATTACTGCAACGTACCCTGGTGCATCTGCACGTACACTTGAAGATACGGTAACGCAAGTTATTGAGCAAAAAATGAAAGGACTTGATGGCCTGCTTTATATGTCATCTACGTCTGAGTCGAGTGGTTCTGCTACGCTTACACTTTCGTTTAGCGCTGAAACTGACCCTGATATTGCACAAGTCCAAGTGCAAAATAAACTAGCAACAGCGACTCCACTATTACCAGAAGCCGTTCAAAGGCAAGGTGTTGTAGTTGCAAAGTCAGCGCGTAACTTTTTAATGGTTTATGCTTTTGTGTCTAAAGATGGCAGCATGACCAATATTGATATTGGCGATTATGTTTCATCAAACGTGCAAGATATTGTCTCGCGTGTTGAAGGCGTAGGTGAAGTGCAGCTGTTTGGTTCTCAGTACGCGATGCGTATTTGGTTAGACCCTTCAAAGTTACAAAATTATAAGCTGACACCTGCTGATATTAGTGCATCAATTAGTGCGCAAAATGCACAAGTATCTGCCGGTCAACTTGGCGGTATGCCTGCCGTTGATGGTCAGCAACTTAATGCAACAGTAACAGCGCAAAGTCGATTACAAACGCCAGAGCAATTTGAACAAATATTGGTTAAAACTAATCCAGATGGCTCTTTTGTACGTCTAGAGGACGTTGCTAGAGTAGAGCTTGGCGGTGAAAGCTACCGCGTTGTTGCTCGTTACGATGGGCAACCTGCATCAGGGTTAGGTATTAAATTAGCCAGTGGTGCTAACGCACTTGATACTGCCGCTGGAGTTAAAAAAGCAATTGAAGAGCTAAAACCGTTTTTCCCTGAAGGGTTAGATGCTGTTATACCTTACGACACAACGCCGTTTGTATCGTTATCTATCGAAAAAGTTATTCATACCTTAATTGAAGCTGTTGTACTTGTTTTTGTAGTTATGTATTTGTTCCTACAAAACTTTAGGGCAACACTTATACCAACAATAGCAGTGCCAGTGGTTTTACTAGGTACGTTTGGTATTTTGTACACCTTTGGTTATTCAATAAATACGCTAACGATGTTTGCGATGGTACTTGCCATAGGCTTATTGGTAGATGACGCAATCGTTGTGGTAGAAAACGTTGAGCGCTTAATGACCGAGGAAAAACTCTCGGCACTTGAAGCTACGCGTAAATCGATGGATGAAATTAAAGGCGCGCTGGTAGGTATTGCCATGGTGCTTTCTGCGGTATTTATCCCAATGGCATTCTTTAGTGGCTCTACCGGTATTATTTATCGTCAGTTTTCTATAACACTGGTATCGGCGATGGGGTTATCTGTTTTAGTTGCTCTTATTTTAACGCCTGCATTGTGTGCAACGCTTTTAAAACCAAGCCATGTACATAACAATGAGACGTTATTTGGCCGATTTTTTACAGGCTTTAACCGTGGTTTTGATAAAACAAATTCAGGTGCACAAAGCTTTGTAGGCCGTATGCTTACGCACTCTAAACGCTACTTACTTATTTATGGTGTGATTGTGGGCGGTATGGTTTATGTATTCTCAAGCTTGCCAACGGCATTTTTACCTGACGAAGACCAAGGTATTTTGTTTAACCAAGTTTCACTGCCAGCAGGCTCTACAACACAGCAAACGCTTGAGGTTGTTAAAAAGGTAGAAAATCACTTTTTAAACGATCAATCTGAAGCTGTGAATGGTATTTTTACCGTTACTGGTTTTAGTTTTGCAGGCTCTGGCCAAAACTCAGCAATTGCCTTTGTTAACCTTAAACATTGGGATGAGCGTCAACGTGACGAGTTATCTGTTCAAGGTGTTGCAGGTAAAGCGATGGGCTACTTTTCAACGATAAAAGAAGCGTTTGTGTTTGCATTCCCGCCACCTGCAATTGTTGAACTGGGTACTGCTAATGGCTTCAATATTTTCTTACAAGACCGTGTAGGCCTTGGCCATGACGCACTTTTGGCGGCACGAAATCAGTTATTAGGTTTAGCAAGCCAAAGTCCAATTTTAGCGGGCGTACGTCCAAATGGACAAGAAGATATGCCAGAACTACAACTTGATACAGATTTGGCAAAAGCCGAAGCGCTTGGTGTGTCGCAAAACGATATTAACAGTACACTTTCGACAGCATGGGGTAGTAGTTATGTGAATGACTTTATTGACCGTGGTCGAGTTAAAAAAGTGTATATGCAAGGTGATGCACAATCGCGCATGGTGCCTGAGGATCTAAATAAGTGGTATGTGCGCAATGATAATGGCGATATGGTGCCGTTTTCAGCGTTCGCTAGTGCTTACTGGACGTATGGTTCGCCACGTTTAGAGCGTTACAATGGTTTTTCAGCAATGGAAATTCAAGGTAGCGCAGCGCCGGGTTACAGTACAGGCCAAGCAATGGATGAAATGGAGCGTTTAGTTAAACAATTACCTAATGGTATTTCGTCTGAGTGGACCGGTATTTCATTCCAAGAGCGCTCAAGTAGTGGTCAAGCACCTTTACTATATGGCTTATCGCTATTGTTTGTATTTTTATGTTTAGCTGCACTTTATGAAAGTTGGTCGGTACCGTTTGCGGTAATGATGATTGTGCCACTGGGTATATTTGGTGCAATTATGGCAGCGCTAGGCGGTGGCTTATCTAACGATATTTACTTGCAGGTTGGCTTGTTGACCACCATTGGTTTGGCATCTAAAAATGCGATACTGATTGTAGAGTTTGCGATTCATAAAATGGATGATGGGCTTGGCTTAGTTGATGCGGCTATTGCAGCTGTACGCTTACGATTACGTCCAATACTCATGACTTCGATGGCCTTTATTTGTGGTGTTTTACCACTTGCTATTGCCTCAAGTGCAGGTTCTGGCGCACAAAATGCGTTAGGTATTTCGATTATTGGCGGCACACTCGCATCATCAATATTAGTTGTTGTATTTGTACCGTTGTTCTTTGTGTTAGTTCGCCGTGTATTCCC
Organism: Pseudoalteromonas sp. Z1A6; assembly: GCF_011378745.1. Taxonomy (NCBI): domain Bacteria; kingdom Pseudomonadati; phylum Pseudomonadota; class Gammaproteobacteria; order Alteromonadales; family Pseudoalteromonadaceae; genus Pseudoalteromonas; species Pseudoalteromonas sp. Z1A6. The sequence continues at coordinate 6,633 of NZ_WTKW01000105.1, read as the reverse complement.
TGGTAAAACTAACGAGACAACAAAGGAGAGCGCAGAATGAGCATTAAAACATTCAGCCTAAGTGCAATTGCTTTATTGGTGCTAAGTGGTTGTCAATTAGCGCCAGAGCAAAAAGACCTTGCTCTACCAGTATCTGATGCTTATGCATCAGGTACTGAGCAAAGCGCTGCGCAGCAATTAAATTGGCAGCAGTTTTTTAATGATGAAAAACTACAAACCTTAATTACGCAAAGCCTTGAGCACAATAAAGACATGCAAATTGCAGTGCTTAATGTGCAGCGTGTGCGTGGTTTGTATCAAATTGAAGACTCTGCTTTGTATCCGTCGCTTGATTTAAATGCTTCTGGTACGCGCCAGCGTTTACCGGCTGACTTATCAGGTACTGGCGATGCAGCTATTAGCTCGCAATACAGTGCAACAGTGGGCATTACGTCTTACGAGTTAGATATTTGGGGCAAAGTACGCAATCAATCAGCGCAAGCACTCCAAAATTTATACTCTACAGAGCTTAGCCAATACAGTACGCAGGTGTCTTTAATTTCAGAGTTGGCAAATGCGTGGCTTAGTTACGCGACGGACTTACAACTGCTAGAGCTTGCAAAAGAAACGCTCACCTCTCAGCAAGAGTCATTATCGCTTACGCAAAAAAGCTTTGATTTAGGTGCAACTTCTTCAATTACCCTTGAGCAGCTTAGAAGTACAGTTGCTACAGCAAAAGTAGACATAGCAACGTATAAGCGTTTATTAAAGCGTGATAAAAGCGCTCTAGATTTATTAGTGGGTAAATCTGTTTCGGCTGATTTACTGCCTAATAAAGACCTTACCAACTTGATTAGCATGCCAGAAGTACCGGTTGGCTTACCGTCTGATTTGCTATCGCAGCGCCCAGATATTAAAGCCGCTGAGCATTTGCTGCTTGCTGCAAATGCCAATATTGGTATTGCACGTGCGGCGTTTTATCCAAGTATTAGCTTAACGGCCAATGCGGGGTCTGCTTCAAGTGATTTGAGTGGCTTGTTTGATTCGGGCTCAGGTACATGGAGTTTTGTGCCGTCAATTAGCTTACCTATTTTTAATATGGGACGTAACCAAGCAAATCTTGATGTAGCAAAAGCCGATCAAGCAATTGCGGTGGCAACGTACCAGCAAAAAATTCAAAATGCGTTTCGCGAAGTTGCCGATGCTCTTGCTGATAGAGAAGGTTACCAAGAGCAATTAAGTGCGCTTGATATGCTTATAAGTAGCCGACAAATCACATTTGATTTATCAAAAATGCGTTACGAAAAAGGCGCAGATAGCTACTTGCAAGTACTTGATGCTCAGCGTACATGGTACGGCGCACAGCAACAGTTAATTTCGGGTCAGCAAGCGTATCTTGCAAGCCAAATTAACTTGTACAAAGCGCTTGGTGGCGGATGGAATACGAGCGACAAAACAACTCAGGAAGAGCAGTAATATTAGCAGCTCGCTGGCGAGCTGCATTTTAATGATACAGCGAGGCTATTTATAGTGCTCGCTTTACTGAGTTTAAGACTTAGTAGTGGAGTTGAACATGAAGCCTAAAGCAAGAAGGCAAACAGATCCCGCGATAGCGCAAGCTAGGCGCGAACAAATACTAACAGCTGCTGCAGAGTGTTTTCACCGAAAAGGTTACCACGGTGCAGGCATGGCTGAAATATCTAAAACGGCAGGGATGAGTGCAGGCCATATTTATAATTACTTTGAAAGTAAAGAAGCAATTATAGAAAGCATTATTGAAAAAGATATGGAAGAGATGTTTTCTATCTTCCAACAGTTTGAAGATCATCCTGGTGATGTACTTCAAGCGCTCATTGATGGCTTAAACATTGGTGTGCAAAGGCACATGGACACGGGATCGTGTGTTATTGATTTAGACATGATGGCTGAAGCAGGTCGAAATGTTAAAGTGGCAACACTTTTACGCGAAACTGATGTTCAGGCAAGAGATCGCATGAGACAGCTTTTAACAAGTGAGCGAAGTGCGCTAAAAGATATTGATGAACTTGAACTTGAAAGCCGAATTAATGTTATTTTTTCGATGATGGCGGGGTTATTACTCAGAAAGTTACTTTACCCTGAGCTAACCGAAGAAACGGTACTAATAGCACTTCGCCCTGCAATGAAAACATTACTGATGCCATTTGATGAAGCGCAGTAACGCTCAAAATAAATAACCAAAAGTAAGCTAGCCAATATTTTGGCTAGCTTTTTTATTTTAGTCTATTTAAAAGCGCTCGATTGACCACTGAAGTGCAATGATTGCGATAGCAACGGAGCCCATTGGCATTAACCACTTTTTATACCAAGTGTAGTGTCGTACATAAATGAGTATTGGTAAGGCTACTAGTAAGATACTAAGTTGGCCGATTTCGACGCCTAAATTAAACGCTAAAATGCTAAGCAGTTGATAGTCGCTCGACAAGCCAAGTTCGCCAAGTACGCTCGCAAATCCCATCCCATGTAGTAAACCAAAAGCAAAAGTAAGCCAACCTAAACGAAGTACCAACGGCCACACATTATTTAATGCTGCAAATAAAACCGATATAGCAATTCCAAGTTCTACCCAGCGGCTATTTGGTGATACAAGGTTCATAGCGGTGCCGGTAAGCGTAATAGAGTGCGCAAGCGTAAACGCGGTTACTATCCATGCTGTGTGTTTAATAATTTGTTTTTTAGAGCTAATACCTTGCCATGCTTTATCGCTGCGTTTTAAAACACAGGTAAGTAACAGGGCGATTAAAAATAAAATATGATCAATACCAATCCAAATATGTAAAACACCCTGATACACGTATTGATTAAACGTACTTAAATAACTTGTTTGCTCAAAGCTGAACGTTTGTTGTGCCTCGTTGATATTAAATACACGAGATACACCGTTTATATTTACGATGGATTTATGATTGGCATCGGTTTTAAAAAAAGCGGAATAGGAAAGGGAGATTGCTTCATTGTCATCACAGCTAAACAGCAGCGGAATAACCAAATAAGGCTGGTTAAAATGGTTATCTAGCTGATAGATACCTTCACTTTTTAAAGGGCATGATTGCGCGTTTTGCGTGATATTTAAATTTTCTTCAATGAAGTTATTAATTGAGCTGCGTTTTGCTTTTATTTCTGCCCACGAAATTTGCCCATTTTTGTCTAAATCCAGAGGCACTGCGTGCTCTAAGTCGGCTATATTAATTTGCCAGGTACCCGTGTATTGGTTTTTGTTGGTGTCGTTATTGTTCTCGCTATTTAAGGTTATATAACTTGTACTTAATTGATGGGCAAAGCTGTAAGTTGAAAAAATGCACAGCATTAAAGTGAGTATAAATAGATAAGGCGTTTTCATAGTGTGTCTCGTTGCATCGCTTTTGCTTGAGTAAGTAATTGCTCATCGGTGCTCATTTTAGCCTGTTGCCAATTAATATGAGCCCAGTAAAGTGCTTTTTCGCGATTTGGTTGTACATCAAGGTAATATTTAGCTAAGTCACTTGCATGAAAAGAATCTTTGCGAAGCTCTCGTAGTGTAACTCTTTGCGCCATTGTATTTTGCCATTTTTTATCGCGTTTATTTAGTTTTTTTTCTGCGATTGAAAGTCTTAACAAAATAGCATCCTCTAAATTACTTTTATCAGGTAGCAGTACGCTTAATGTATTTAATACTTGTTGTGGTTGATTTAGAGCAATTTGAATATCGGCCCATAAAACAATAAGGCTCACAGGGGCTTGAACTAAATCTACACTTTGTAAGTGAGACAACGCTTGTTTGTAGTTATTTAAACGGTAGCTCATTTCACTTAAAACATGGTTTGTAGCTAGGCTAGTTTGATTATTATTTATAATTTTTACTAATGCTTGGTAGCTGTCTAAAACGCTTTCATGTTGGCTTTGTACATCGAGTACACAGGTGCTAGCAGTAATAGTGCTTACTTGCCCAATTAAGGCTACGCAGTGTTTTTTTGCTTGTGCGAACTTACCTTGAGTCATAAATATATTGGCTAGCAATAAATGGCTATTACTATGTTTTGGCTCTCCAATCAAAACGTTGTTAGCAATATCAATAGCTTCGTCAAAAAGGTGCTCTTTTTGTAAAACGCGAGCATATAAGTAACCAATTTGAGATGAGGGTGTTTGTTTATATAGCTGGGCTAAACGGGTTTTAAGTAGCCCCTGTAAGCGCTCTGTTTGGCCTGCATATTGGCTGTTAGTGACTAATGTATTTATTTCCTCAACAGACAGAGAAGCACTAAGCGTTGAATTACTTTTTGCAATAACTGCATCATCTTTTGGGGTAAAAGGCGCAGCGCTTAACGCAATGGGTGTTAGGCAGAAAGTAATAAATGCGACGGACTTAAAAATTGATAAATGCATTATAAATATCCTTTGAAAAAAGCCATCCATGGCCTGTCAGCTTAATTACTTGGTTAGTTACCGTTTGTTGAAATTAATCCATCAACATCGGTATCGGTGTTTGTAAACACCCGACCGTTAACAGTTAACGGCTCTGCATTTGGGGCTTGATTAAATGCATCGGTTGCAAATTGAGCAAAGTCGACTTGTAGTGCGTCAATTGTAATGTTCACTGTTGCAGTTACTTGCGAATTAACGCCATCACTTACACCAAACATAAAACTATCTGAACCTGTCACTTCTTTATGCGGTGTATAGGTAAAGTTACCATCGCTATTAACGGTAACAGTTCCAAGAGTTGGCTCACTTGTTAACGAGTAAGTAAGCGAATCGCCATCATTGTCGGTTGCGCTAAGCATATCGGTAATGCTTACTTCAGTTTGTGTAGTTAGCATTGCATCACTTGCGGTAGGCGCTGTGTTTACAAACGGTGTAGGTTGTTTTTTATCGTCATCGCTACTACATGCTCCCAATGTTAATGCACTGAGGAGAACACAAATATGGGTAGTTTTTAAATTACGCATTATTTTACTCCTTATTTAGAGCCAGCAAGCGGTGTTGCAAGGTATGGGAATGATGAATCCATCATTGTTGCATCAATAGGCGCGCCGTCTGTAAATGGCACTGTGCCTGTATTAGCATCCTCTGGTGCACAAAGTCCTAAATCAGTGTCTTCACCATTTACAGGAATAGGATGACATAAACGACCCATCACAACACGAAGTGCAATATCAACCACATCATCACCCGGGCGACGACCATTTGGGAAGCCGGCTAAATCATTACCCGCTACACCAAATGCAGATTGATCAGCTTGCGCTGTTGCTGCAATGCCTGTATTTAAACGTAGCATTTCTGAAGGTGTTACAGTTGCTTGTTGATTAACGCCTGCAAAACCTGTTAAAAATGCAGTGATTAAATCAGTACGCGGGAAGTTTGTGGGTGCCAGTGTTTCTAAGTTTGCGCCAAGGGTCGTATTAACAGCATCTTTAAATAAAATGTTTAATAACTCTGGTAGTGCTGGATGAGATACATAATCTAAAAATTGTGCATCATCTTTAGGGTGAGCAGTGGAAAATGTGTCTTTGTCTTTAATGCCAATTACAAGCTCGTTTACAAGCGGGCTACCCAAGCGTGAAACTTGTGTTAAAGCACCACCATTAACGGCGTTATTAGCAAATTTAGCATTAGGGTTTAATACGCGAGCTTGAGGTAGGCTTGCTGTTGTCCACGAACCTATTACGCCGTTACCTTCACCAACAATACAGCTTTTAGGTATTTCGATAGCGATTGATGTTACGTTTTTATCTGCAAGGTCGTCGTTATCAGCTGATTGTGTTATACCACCTGGAAAACCACCGCCGTCACCAGCACCAGGGGCGCTATCACCCTCTACAGGTACATAGTTAACTAAATCAAATGTTCTGCCTAGGTTAACTACAAATGGGTCTTTACGTTGTCCTACAAAAACTTGTGCCATGCTTTCACAGTTAGGAATTGAAACCTGATACACAAATTGGTCAGCGTAAGTTTGGTAATCGCTCATTGAACCAAATGTTTTATTGCCCACATAATCAAGTGGTTTAGAAAATGTACTTGAGTTTGATGCTGTGTTGTTTAGTAGCGTTGTTTCGCCAGTACGCTGCGCGCCGCTAATCATACTCATTGTGTATGATTCGCTAAAATTTGCAGCGCTGTCATCACCGGCAGATACACCGCCTACATTTTTAAGCGGTACAGACACGGTACGCTGATTACCTTCAGGTCCAACAGTTAATTGCACACCTTGGTTATCATTAGGAAGCATGCTTTTAAAGTTAAACGCAAATGTAATATCTTCAACAGCATCGCCGTCGTTATCTATATGAATGCTGTAGGTAGCATCTGGGTCCATTGCAAAGTAATTAGGACCGCCGTATGCATCTTGCAGCGGGATATAGTTAGCAATTAATGTTACAAAATCATCACGACCTTGCTCGTAACTATTAAATACATAAAAATCGGTTGAATCTAAAGTCGGGAAACGGCTTATATTTGGCGCTTCTCTGTGGCTTGATGCTTCACTTGGTGCACTTACAAACGTACTACATATTACTACTGCGAGTATTGATGGAGTTAAAGCTTTCATGACTTTGTCCTTTAGTTTTGATTGAAGTCATAGCTAATAACGGGGCAGGATTTAAATTGGATGCAAAAAAGTTAAATTATTTTTAT
>NZ_WTKW01000104.1:0-12664 GCF_011378745.1 Pseudoalteromonas sp. Z1A6 | reverse complement strand
TTATCTTAGGTTCGAATTGTTTAGCTTTTTCTCATCTAAAACCAATCCTTTAAGACTACGGCTTTAGCAATAAATTCCATTTATTTAAAAAATACCGTCACTTTACTTAATTCCTATAACAACATAAGCTCAAGCAACAGGTCAGAGGAGTGTGTAATGATAAAACTAGAAAAACAAAATGGCATTGCAACCGTCACGCTTAGCAGAGCAAAAAAACAAAATGCATTAAGCTTTGAAATGTTTGTAGAGCTAAACAAAGCCATTAAAAATATAAAAAGAGATCGTAGTATTCGTGCTGTGGTAATAAAAGGTGATGGCGAGCATTTTTGTGCAGGCCTTGATATATCTGCAGTAATGGCTACACCAATGAACATAGTGAAATTATTGCTTAAATGGTTACCAGGCAATCAAAATTTAGCGCAAAAAGTAGTATTAGGCTGGCAGTCACTTAGTGTGCCCGTTATTGCACAAATTGATGGCAACTGTTTAGGGGGTGGTTTGCAAATAGCTTTGGGGGCAGATTACAGAGTTGTTCATATTGATGCCAAACTTGCCATTATGGAAGCGCGTTGGGGATTGTGCCCCGATATGGGCGCAAATGTAATGATGAGCGGTTTAGTTAAGCGCGACCAAGCACTTTGGCTTGCAAGCCACGCAAACCCAATCACTGCACAACAAGCAAATGAGCTAGGTTTGGTTACTAAACTTACCGATGATACTCAGCAAGCAACGCAAAACATGCTCGATACATTACTTGAGCGTTCACCCGATACGCTTGCTGCTATTAAACGTGTTACACAACTTAGCTATAAACCAAACCAACGAAAAATACTCGCTAAAGAAACCTTAAGCCAAATTCGCTTACTGCTAAACCCAAACACTAAAAAAGCAATTGCTAAAGCTAAAGGAAAAGCAGATATAACCTACGCAAATACAAAGCACTGGTAGACTATTGCACAATGCATAAAAGAGTTTGATTTGTTAAAGTTAAGCTCTTATCTTTTCTGTGAGCCACTTTGATGAAATATCTGCTCAGTAGCGCTATTATTTTACTATGTTTAGCCTGTGCTAAACTCATTATGCACTTTATTGGTGGAAGCTTTCCTGCACCGTTACTCGCTATGGTTATTTTATTAGTTTTACTCTTATCGGGTATTGTAAAAGAGCAACATGTAAAACCATGCGCCTCCCCTATTTTAAATATTATGCCTATATTTTTCATTCCTGCGGGTGTGGGATTTATTGAACATCTCGGCCTTATAAAGTCGCACTGGGCATTTTTAGCCTCAGTTATGGTGCTAGTCCCTATAACTACCTTGTTGCTTGTTAGCAGTGTAATTGCGTATTTTAAGGGAAAAGAAAATAATGACTAATTTAACTTTTTCCGCTATTCCAGAGCTACAGCCTAATTTATGGTGGCTAAGTATCCCTTTTATTATTGTATTGTTTTTAGCATTAAGAGCCGTAAATCAAAGTATAAAAAACAGCGTATTTAAATCGCTCACTAACCCCGTATTTTTAAGTATTAGTATTATCGCTTTATTGCTAGTTAATCTAAATTTGCCTTATACGCAATTTACCTCGCACAGCAAATTACTAAGCTGGTTATTAGAGCCCGCGATTGTGGCTTTAGCGCTTCCTTTATATCAGCAGTTTACACACGTACGAAAAAATCTATTACTCATAGTCGCATCATGTAGCTTGGGGATTGTTAATGCAACCGTTGTAGCATTTTTACTAAGCATACTATTTAATGCGCCAGCGCAGCTAAGTGCATCTGTTGCTGCTCTTAGTGTTACTACGCCCATTTCTTTAATTGTTACAGACTCATTAGGCGGGATTAGCTCTCTTGCTGCGGCTTTAGTTATTTTTATTGGTTTACTAGGCGCTTTATTTGGTTTTATGCTTTTTAAACTCATTAATATTTTTAATCACGAATCTCAAGGTGTTGCAATGGGCACAGCTTGTCATGCAATTGGGACTGCTGCTGCTATTGCTGAACATCCAAAAGTAGGCGCTTACTCCTCAGTTGCAATGGCGCTAAGTGCTTTATTAACAGCAATTATAGTGCCGCTGTTATATCCATTTTTAGTCAACATTTTGCTATAGTTGGAAAAATACAACATAGCCCTAACATAGAGCGCTTTATGATCAGTTCTGAAATCGAACAGTTTGAAAAATATTACACCATGCTTACTGAGTATATGGTTACCTACAGTATGCAAATTGTTGGCGCTATTTTTATCGTCCTCATTGGTTTGTGGATAGCACAAAAGCTTGCCAAATTTGTAGCCGCGTTAATGACCCGTCATAACGTTGACATTACGCTTACTAACTTTGTCAGTAGCGTGGTAAAAGTACTGCTAATTGTAATGGTTATAATTATTGCACTTGGCAAAATAGGTATCAGCGTTACGCCATTTGTAGCAGCCATTGGTGCTGCATCTTTAGGTGCTGGTTTAGCGCTGCAAGGAATGCTCTCTAACTATGGTGCGGGCCTTGCCATTATAGCCACTCGACCTTTTGTTGTTGGTGATACTATTGAAGTTAAAAATGTAAGCGGCCAAGTTAAAACAATTGAGCTTGGCTACACTATTTTAATCAATGAAGAAAAAGTAGAAATCACCATTCCAAATAAGCATATAGTAGGTGAAATACTTCATAACTCATTTAGTTACTCATTGGTCAAAGGTGAAATAGATATAGCCTATAGTGCTTGCTCTGATAATGCGATTAGCCTTATTGAAGACGTACTTAAAGCACACGAATTAGTCGCACAAAATCCGTTATCACAAGTGGGTATTGAACGCTTTGCCGATAGCGGTGTTACAATAAGCTACCGATATTGGGTACCTACCACTAAAATTATTGAAACCAAGCTGGCTATTAATGGCGGTGTTTATAAAGCAATTAATAACGCTGATATTGAAATCCCATTCCCTCAACGCGTAGTTACTATAAATAAAAGCGATATATAGTCATAAAATCCAGTGGGTAATTCAATATTGAATTACCCACATCAATAAACCTCTTTTACTGCGTAAAAACTCCTTATCTGTTTGTTATTTTATCTGTAATATAAAGACTTGGTTAAAAAAGTCGGCTAATCACTCGCTTTAATTACATAATAACAATAATGAGCAATTATGAATCGCAGCCCTTTTTATTTAGGTGATTGGCAAGTCAATCCCCAGTCAAATACTCTTCAGCGTGCAGAAAAAACTAAACAGTTAGAACCAAAAGCCATGGATGTGTTAGTTCATCTTTGCTTCCAAAAAGGCGAAATTGTTACTAGTGACGAGCTATTAGATCAATGCTGGAAAAATGTTGAGGTAGGCGATAACCCGCTGCATAAAACAATTACCCAGTTACGAAAAGCCCTCGGTGATAAAGCAAGTGAACCCACCTACATAGAAACTATTCGAAAGCGTGGTTACCGCGTTATTGCAAAACTTGAGTTTCCTCTAGCTGAAGACATAAAAACAACTGAAAACACATGGCAAGGTGGCTCACCTTTTTTAGGATTAAGCGCCTACAACCCAAGCGATACACACCTATTTTTTGGCCGCAATCAATCTATAGAAACGTTACTCAATAGAATATCGAGCCAAGTTAAATTTGGTCGTGCTTTTTGCTTAATACTCGGTCCAAGTGGCACGGGTAAGTCATCACTTGTTAATGCGGGTATATTACCTAAATTACTTGATGAGCGAGGTTATAATGGCATTGGGGTGGTTTCCTACGCTCAGCTCGACTTTGCAGACGTCCATCAAAATAGGCTTTTTCTAGATTTAGCTTCCGCACTGCTTGATTGGGATATAAACAACCTACCTGTGTTTGAAGGATTAAGCGCGCAAACACTTGCAGAACAACTAGAGTTGGCAATAGATGACGTAATTAACGCCATACAAGCTGCACTAAGCAAAACCTCTACACAACTTAAAACACCGCAGTTATTTTTATTTATTGACCGCTTAGAAGTACTGCTTTCTTCTCCTTTATTTAGTAGCGAAACACGCAGCCATTTTTTATCGGTTATTGAGCGCTTAGCAACCTCTAAAACAGTGATTCTATTTAGTGCATGTCGTAACGACTTTTATCCTTTAGTGGTTGAACAACCCAGCCTAATGGCAGGTAAAGCTCATGGTGCGCATTACGATTTAACACCACCAAACAGGCACGAACTACAACAAATTATTCGCCTGCCAGCGTTAACCGCTAATTTAACATTTTCACTCGACCCGCAAACCCAAACGCCACTGGATGAAATTCTGTGCGCCGATACAGCTAATAACCCCGACGCACTGCCCATGCTGCAATACACACTGCAAGAACTGTATTTACAACGCAGTGATAGTAACGAGCTACTGCACAGTGTTTACACAAAACTCGGGGGTATTGAGGGAGCCATAGGCAAAAAAGCAGAAGATATATTTATTGACCTCAGCAACGAGCAACAACAGCAACTAAAAAGCGTGTTATCACAACTGATCACTTTAAATCCAGATGGTAAAACCATTACGAGCCGCGCTGCCCGCTGGCAAACATTAACGAACACAAGCCAAAAAGAGCTTGTGCAAGCCATGGTCGATAGCCGTTTATTTGTATCGCATTTACAAAATCAAGAAGCCTGTTTTAGCCTTGCTCACGAGGCATTATTACGTCAATGGCCGCGAGCAAAACAATGGATTAATGATCATAAAGATGCCTTAGCAATAAAAAGTCGCTTACAGCATCAAGCGCAAAATTGGGTAGATGAAGGTAAAAGTAGTGCTTACCTCCTAGCGCCAGGTAAACCTCTACAAGAAGCGCAGCTATTACTTAGCGACAAACTGTTTAAATTAGATGATAACGAGCACGCTCTTATCAAAAGCTCTGTAAAAAAAACAAAAGCAAAAATAAGAGTAAAACGAGTGACCGTTGCTTTATTGTGTTTGCTTACATTTACCGCGTTATTAATGAGCTTTACTAGTTTTAAGGCCCAGCAAAACGCACAAAAAAAGCAGCTTGAGGCAGAGAGCCTGCTTGGTTTTATGGTCGGTGATTTTGCCGATAAATTACGTAGCGTAAAGCGTATGGATTTACTTGATGGTATTAGTAATAAAGCACTTGAGTATTTTACTAATCAAACTGACGAATCAGGTTCACTTTTTAGCTTTAGCGATGATAAAGCACAATTTAACAACCGTTTTCAGTACGCACAAACTCTTGAGGCAATGGGGGAAGTGGCCTATTCGCGCGGTAAAACCATTGAGGCCTTCACCGCCTTTGAAAACGCCCGCACCCGCCTTGAGGCATTATTAAAAATCCAGCCCGATAATTTAGAGCTACTCACGCTTGCGGGTGCCAATGCCTTTTGGTTAGGGCAGCTTAGTTACGATAAAAGTGATTACGCCGCCACTGAGCCATTATTTAAAAAGTACCATTCATATAGCAAAACCATGTATTCGTTAGCACCGAATGATTTTAATTCCATTATGGAGTTGTCGTATTCACATAACTCATTGGGTTCTTTATACACAGAGAAATTTGACTATATAGCCGCGAAAAAAAGCTTTACAGAGTCACTTATGCTTAAGAATAGGGCCATTGAACTAAAACCGAATAGTAAAAATTTATTACGTGATAAAGCAGATACAATCAGTTGGCTTGCAAAAACTGAAGGTAACTTAGGTAACTTTAATGTCGCAATGAATATGCTGGAAAATGCAGTTTCTGTGGTGAAAAAAATGACTAATCACTACCCTGATGACGCCAGTCTTTTTTATATGTCAGCAAATATACATATGCAACAAAGTTATTTACTAAGTTATTTACCTGATAAAAAAATGGCCTATTTAAAAGCTCGCTTTGCGAATGAAATTATAAATGAGGCTTTAAAGCAAGATCCGGAAAATAATGAATTTCAACATATGTATTATCGCTCATTAGCGCAATTGATAATGTTGTCTTATGACAAAAAGATTGATTCAAGGACAGAAAAAATTATTAGCTTCTTAAAATCACAAGGTCTTAATAGTATCAATTCTATCAATACACAAATTAGTCTAATTCACTATTTTATTGACAGAAACTTCCCCCTTAAAGCGCAAGAGTTATTAACGACCCTTGAGAATGATGGCGAATATAAACGGTACATAACCAATAAAATGAAAAATAGAGATAACTTAGCCCCCATAAATATAAACCTACTCAAAGCTAAATTAGCTGCGACCAGCGAACAACGAGAGCAATTTTGCTTAAATGTGCTTAAAGCTATTACTAAAACAGTAAAAATAAACCAAAGTATTCACGTAAAGTACCCGCAGGTACAAGCATATACCTGCTTAAACCGAGCAAACGAAATACCAACAATAACAGCAAGCCTGTTAAAACTAGGCATTACTGACTTTAAACTATAAAACTAAACACAAAGGAAATTACATGACGACCACTATAAACAAAGTCGACATTCAAGTGCATATTGAGTTTAACGATAAAAAAGAGGCTATTTTTAGCTACACAGAAAATGGCAAAGCCGTTGATGGCGGCGGTACAGTAAGAACCGAAACTGCAGGTACTTACACTTTAACTCCTGCTGCAGTTGGGCTAGGCTTTTTTTTCACAGGAGCTACAGTTACTGATAAAATAGGAACATGTGCCCAAGACTTCAGTTATGCACTTAGTGATAACCACCAAGCAATCACTATCACCGATACAGCAAAAAACTCAGGCACTGCGTGTTTAATATTTAACGTTGAATGTAATGATAAACCTTATTCAAGCCCTGACCCACAAGTTATAAATAAAAAAAATTAATCAACAACGATTAATTATTGATTTTAAATTGCATGGGGCTGATTTATTCCTACGCAATTTATTTATAAACTAACTACCTTTTAGTTAAACACTGACACACTTCAATAAAAACAATTAAAATCAAACAATTAAAAAAGAAGGTTACCGAAAGGTTTAAAAATATAAATTAAATAAACTACTAGACATAAAGTTTCATTAACAATAAAAATGAGCAACACCATGTCTAACAATAATGAAAATAGCAGAGCAAACAACGCCGACAATGCTGTATCTGCATTAATGAGCAGCATTTCTAACACCGTTAACAATGAAAAAATAAGCGCTATTATTAATGTCACGAATGTCATGGCCGATGCTATTTTTATTGTTAATGCAGATGGCGTGTTTGAATCAGTAAACCCCGTCGCAGCACGTTTTTTTAACGTGACGTCAGATTTATTAATAGGTAGAAAATGGCATGATTGCTTACAAGAGCAATATCGCGATGACTATGCTTACATGTTTGAAAGTTGGAAAAATAATTATCAAACACCACTCAATCATGGTCCCAAAGAAGTTAAAATAATAAAAAATAACGGCAACTGTTTAGATATAGAACTTTCAATTTCTTGTATGCCTGCATCAACCACAAACAATACACCTTTATTTATTTGTATTATGCATGACATTTCAAAGCATGTTAAAAAGTATAAAGTACTCGAGAACATAGCCAAAATAGATCACCTCACTGGCGTCGCTAATCGCTGCACCCTAGAGAAAACGATTATTAAAAATTGGCAAGAGTGCATCGTAAACAAACAACCTTTGAGTTTTATTTTAATCGATATTGATTTTTTCAAACTGTTTAATGATAGTTTTGGTCATGTTAAAGGTGATAAATGCTTACAAAAGGTAGCGCAAACTATTGAAGCATGCCTACCCTCCAAGGATAGCTTAGTAGCTCGCTATGGTGGTGAAGAGTTTGCTGTTGTATTACCCCGCTCACATATCTCAAATGCAGAAATGATCGCAAAACGTATTCAAGAAAAAATACTCAACATTAATTTTAGAGATATTGGGCTGCCACCAAATGTAAAAATTAGTGTAAGCCAAGGCATTGCGTGTGAATACGATAATCAGTACAGAACATCTGAAGCATTAATATGCGCGGCTGATACGGCGTTATACAGAGCGAAGTCGGAAGGTCGTAATAAATTATGTATAAGGTAATGTACGACCTATATTGATAGAATCTTTATGTACTGAAATAAAAACCGCACTTGGCGGTTTTTATTATTTAAGGGACGCCTAAATGTCGATTAACAACCCTTCGTCTTTTTTAATTTTTTCGATCACCATATAAGTATGATGAGTGCCCACACCAGGTATATCGACTAAGTCACCTAGCACTTGTCTGTACTCTTCCATATTAGAAACACGGATTTTTAATAAATAATCATAGCCGCCTGCCACCATGTCACATTCAACGACTTGTTGTATTCTTAGTATATGCTCTCTAAATACCTTAAATACTGCTGTATTTGAAGCAACAAGCGACACTTGAACATGTGCTACTAAGCTTTGATTAAGCTTTGCTTCGCTAAGCTTAGCGTAGTAGCCTTCGATATAGCCTTCTTGCTCTAATCGTTTTACACGATCAAGACACGGGCTTGCACTCAAATTAACCTGTTTTGCGAGGTTAACATTTGAAATTCTGCCGTTCTTTTGTAGAACGTCTAGTATGGCTAAATCAATACGATCTAGCATGCGTAATCTATTTGGAATTGTCATAACAGAATTTTATGCGGATAAGTTAAATTTATGCCCTGTAAATTATCGTAAAACGCGAAATTTAACCAGCATATTCTGCTGAAATTTAATTAGAATGCACTCACAATATCACTGGTAATTTATTGGTAATTAATTTTACTTTAATTCTTAACACTCCTGAGGGTTGCTTATGTTATTCAACGGCGATTTAACAACGATTTGTCCTATTAGACAAAGAATCCGTGACTTCTACCGCATAGATGAAAATGCGGTTATTGATCATATTTTACCGCTTGCAGAAGTAGGCGTAAAAGCACGAAGTCGTGCCTGGGAAAGAGCCCGCCAGATTGTTTTAAACATTCGTAAAGAGCAAGATGGGCAAGGCGGTGTTGATGCGCTTTTAAATGAATTTTCACTCTCTAGTGAAGAAGGCGTTGTATTAATGTGTTTGGCCGAAGCGCTGCTTCGCGTACCAGACAAAGCAACTCAAGATGTACTGATTCGTGACAAGTTAGCGAAAGGTGATTGGAGCTCTCATTTAGGCAGCAGCGATTCTTTATTCGTAAACGCGTCTTCTTGGGGGTTATTAGTTACCGGTAAAATGGTTAACTACACAGACAAAACGAAAGAACAACAGTTCGGCATGCTTAAAAAGACCATTGGTCGTTTAGGTGAGCCAGTTATTCGTAAGTCTGTAAATTTTGCTATGAAAATTATGGGTAAGCAATTCGTTATGGGTCGTACCATTGACGAAGCAATTGAACGTGCTGCCGATACAGAGCAAAAAGGTTATGTATATTCTTACGATATGCTAGGCGAAGGCGCGCGCACAATGAAAGATGCGAAGCGTTACTTTGACAGCTACATGAATGCTATACACTCGATTGGTAAAGCGGCAAATGGTCGTGGTCCAATTAAGAGCCCTGGTATTTCAGTTAAGCTTTCTGCTATTCATCCGCGCTATGAGTTCACTCATAAAGACCGTGTGATGGAAGAAATTGTACCAAAGTTAAAAGAGCTTGCGCTTGCTGCTAAGAAATACGATATCGGCTTTACCGTTGATGCTGAAGAAGCTGACCGTTTAGATATTTCATTAGATGTCATTGAAGCAGTATTTAGTGATGAAGATCTTGGTGATTGGCAAGGATTTGGCTTAGCGGTTCAAGCGTATCAAAAACGCGCTATTTTTGTAATTGAATGGCTAACAGACCTTGCAACCCGTGTTGGTCGTAAAATGATGGTACGTTTAGTTAAGGGCGCGTACTGGGATACTGAAATCAAAACCACACAACAAGATGGTTTAGAGCATTTCCCTGTATTTACTCGTAAAGCAACAACCGATGTTTCTTACAAAGCATGTGCAATTAAAATGCTTGAAGCGCGCGACGTACTTTATCCACAATTTGCAACGCACAACGCTTACACTGCCGCGACTATTTTAGAAGTAGCGAAAGGCGACAACACCGGTTTTGAATTTCAACGTTTGCACGGTATGGGTGAATCATTATTCGACCAAATCGTAAACGAGGAAAAAATCCAGTGCCGTGTATATGCCCCTGTTGGTCAACACGAAGACCTACTTGCTTACCTTGTTCGTCGTTTATTAGAAAATGGCGCTAACTCATCATTTGTAAACGCGATTGTAGATACAACAAAACCTGTTGAATCATTACTACCAGACCCTGTGGAAACATTGCAAGGCTTGCGTAACAAGTACAATACGCAAATCAAAATGCCAATTGATTTATACGGTGAAGAACGTGCTAACTCTAAAGGCATGGATTTAACCGATATTAACGTTATTACCCCTTTCAAAGAGAATCTTGAAACATGGTTTAACGAGCACCTAATTGAGCAAAGCCAAGTACCAGAGGGCTCATTGGCTGTTAAAAACCCAGCGAACCACAAAGAAATCATCGGCCACGTTAAGTTACAAACTGGCGAAGAGATGAAAGTATTACTGGCCAACGCTGAAGCCGCACTTGAATCATGGTCACAAACACCAGTAAAAGAGCGCGCTAATTTACTGCGTCGCGTTGCTGACATTTTAGAGCGTCATCATGATGAACTAGTCGCTATCTGTATTAAAGAAGCAGGTAAAGTAGCGCAAGATGGTATTGATGAAGTGCGTGAAGCGGTTGATTTTTGTCGTTACTACGCAGCGCGCGCTGAAGAGTTATCTAAAGATGAGCGTTTTGAAGCCCGTGGCGTTATTTTATGTATTAGCCCGTGGAACTTCCCGCTTGCAATATTTTTAGGTCAAGTTGCTGCTGCGATTGTTACAGGTAACACTGTAATTGCTAAGCCTGCTGAGCAAACAAGTTTAATCGCCCTTCGTGCCATTGAACTAATGCTATCTGTTGGTTTACCTGAGCACGTTGTTCAACCGGTTATCGCTCGCGGCTCTGAAGTAGGTAAAACAATTGTTCCTGATGAGCGCATTCAAGCGGTTATGTTTACAGGTTCTACTGAAACAGGCACATTAATTTCTCAAACACTTGCTGCACGTAACGATATTCAAGTACCGTTAATTGCAGAAACAGGTGGCCAAAACTGTATGATTGTTGACTCAACGGCGCTTCCTGAGCAAGTAGTTGACGATGTGATCAGTTCTGGTTTTCAAAGTGCTGGCCAACGTTGTTCTGCTCTTCGTGTTTTATTCATTCAAGATGACGTAGCTGATGGCATTATCGAAATGCTTAAAGGCGCTCTAGCTGAGTTACACATTGGCGATCCATCGTTACTATCAACTGATGTTGGCCCTGTAATTGATGAAAAAGCACTTAAAAACTTAAATGAACACGTTGAGTACTTAAAAGGTAATTCTATACTTCATTACGAATGTAAAATTCCTGATAATACTCAAAATGGCGCATACTTTTTTGCTCCTCGTTTATACGAAATTAAAGACTTATCAGTACTTAAACGTGAAGTATTTGGCCCATGTGTTCATATTGTTCGCTTTAAATCGAATGAACTTGATGATGTGATGGATCAAATAAATAACACGGGCTATGGTCTGACAATGGGTGTTCACTCACGTATTGAAGAGCGCTGTGAGTACCTTGCTAAAATGTCACGTGCGGGTAATGTTTACATTAACCGAAACATGATTGGTGCCATTGTTGGTGTGCAACCGTTTGGTGGCCGTGGTTTATCAGGTACTGGCCCTAAAGCCGGTGGCCCTAACTACCTACAACGTTTAGTAAAAGAAAAAGCATCACCAGATAACGTACAAATGACTAACCTAACGCCTGACGAACTTGATTTACACCACTACAGCGGTGCGAATGAACAAGTTAAAAAGCTAATGGCTAACTCAATGCGCGATGAAAAAATCTGGCGTGCAACACCACTAAACGACCGTGTTTCGGCTGTACGTCAGTTGCTTGCTAAAATCGCGACGGTAGAAATTATCGACGATTTAGCAGACGACTTAGCATTAACATTATCAGAAGCACGTGCACAGCTTAACCGCCTTGAAAAGCACATGCGTAAGTTTACTACCCTGCCTGGGCCAACGGGTGAGTCTAATACACTTCATCTAGAAGCACGTGGTTGTGTAGTGTGTTATGCAGATAAGAGCACATCATTTAACTTCTGGGCATTGTCTATCATCACTGCTATTGCCGCAGGTAATACGGTAATTACTGTAGCGTCTGAGCTGTTTTATGATGAAGCAGTTGCCTTTAAAGATAAATTTATCTCTACAGGTGTTGCAGAAGGTGTTTTCCAAGTAGCTAAACCTAACCAGTTACAAGCTATTTTGGCGCACCCTCATTTAGCCGGTGCGGTAGTTGCTGCTCGCTCGTCTCGCTTGGGCTACTTTAGCCAACAGCTTGCACAGCGTAAAGGTGCTATTTTACCAGTAATTAGCTCTGAGTATTACGATACATTAATCAAACGTCTTATTACTGAAAAAACAATCAGTATTGATACAACAGCATCAGGTGGTAACACATCACTAATGACGCTTGTTGAAGATGATGAATAATTAAGCTAATGCTTTTTAACTAAAAAATAAAAAAGGCACTGAAAAGTGCCTTTTTTATTAGGTAGTAACGTATATATTTGTTAGCTTAATGAAAGATTAATAATAGAAGTAATAAATTTGAAA
>NZ_WTKW01000103.1:0-12674 GCF_011378745.1 Pseudoalteromonas sp. Z1A6 | reverse complement strand
ATTAATATTGCAGTTATCATAAAGAAAGGTATAGATTTAAATCTAAAAAGCAGAGCTTCTCGATACTGCATATCAGGGCTATTTAATAATTAGATGTTACCATGAAAGTACTTTAAAAAATTTAAGAGACTGTTATTTAACACTTAACAAATCTAAACATAGTTGTATGGAGTGATATGTTTCTATTGATTGGTGAGAGATTTGTTCCAATGTCTTTTTACTGTCGCTATTCCGAGATTTAAGGCTTCTGCTGTTTTAGACTGAGATAAGCCTTCAGCCCTCTTTGATTGAACTGAGTCTGTCGTGGCATGTGCTTTAGGTCTCCCAAGCTTTTTGCCTTGAGCTTTCGCTCGTTCAAGTCCTTCTTTTGTTCGCTCTCTAATCCTGTTTCGCTCAAACTCTGCAAAGGCTGAAAACATTTGCAGCATCAATTTTCCTTCAGCGCTTGATAGGTCTGAAACAGGTAAGTCGAGGCATACAACTTTAATGCCTTTATCTGTTAATAGGTTAATTGTATTTTGAACGTCAATGTTGTCTCGACCTAGACGGTCTAGCTTTAAGACCACCAGCATATCACCACTTTCCATCTGGTGATCGATCAGCATTTTGAACTTTTCACGCTTCATAGCTTCAACAGAGCCAGAAACTGTCTCACTAATAGTACGAGCCTCGTTCACCTGATACCCTTTTTGTTGGATGGCAAGGATTTGGTTTTCTGTGGTTTGCTCTGTTGTAGAAACACGACAATAGGAAAAGGTACGCATAAGTAATTCACTTTTTAGTAGGTATCAAGTATTGGGGTATCATATACTTTAAGTATCATTAAGTAAAAAGCCTATTTTTATGATACCTAACTATATATAGAAAAACTGGTATCAATATATGAATGTTTATTGATACCAGCTAATGAGATTAAATAGATAGGCTATTGTTGAGCCATCATTCTCTGAAAAGCTTGAAATTGATTAAATTGCTCTTCCATATCAGGGGAGGTACATTCAGCTGGCTTGGCTAATTTACGCAGTAACTCTGCTTGTTTATAATCTGGCACATCACCATAACTATAAAAACTGGTTAATACGCTTTCATGCCCCAAGTTTTGACTCCATGCTTTAAATTCTTCAGGTGTTAAACAAAGATTCTCACCTAGCCTTACTAAAGTGTTACGGAAGCTATGAGGATTAAAGTAGGGTAAACCAACAGCCTCAAAAGCTTGTTTGAATACCTTGCGGATAGGGGTAGCATTACTCCAGTGCTCTTTAAGTAACCCAATGGCCTCAAACTGCTGATTTTTATTGTGTCCTAATTTGGTTTTTGGAAATAATGGATCATTTTGCTTATATCCAAGTTCATTTATTAAGTATTCAATCCAGTGAGTCAGAATCTTTGATGGCAGCTCACCCACAGGAAAAAAGTAAGTAGTAAAGGTTTTACTATATTTAGTATTTACATCCCTAGCATCTTGATAAAAGCTTTGCTCGGTAATATCAATGTGTTTAATTTTGGCTGAGGCTACGGCACTATCTCGTGCGCCAGTTAAGATAATAAAAGCGATTAAAGCTCTTTCACGCATCTCAATCTCCGTACTAGAGGGCATTGCTTCTAATGTCTGAATAACTTGCTCAATTTTAGCCACATTTTTTCTTCGCTTTGTATTAGCAATACGAGTATCTTTTTCAGATAAATTGAAATATTCAATATCGCTGTAGTTGATTTTTGCTCTATAACCTTTTTGCGTAACTAAAAAGTGAAAGAACATTTTTATGTGACGAATTGCAGTAAGTACTGTTGCTTTACTCAATACCTCTCCAGTCACAGTTGATTTTTGAGCAAGAAGATCCTTCTTAAACCCAATGGCATGCTTTGCCCTAAACTTATTAAAATCAAGGTACCCTGTATATTCTTCAAAGCGATTAATTGACTTCATGGCACCGTCAACAGTTGATTTGTCGTAGCTTTTTGCATCCCCCAAATACTTGCTATACTCATGAAGAATTCGGGCGTTATTAGTGTTATTTTTTTTCATCATTAAATACCATATCAAAAGGACAATTTAAGAGAGCTTCTTCTCTCAGGATTAAGTGTTTTTCAGCTATCGGTAATTTACCCTCAAGTTCAAGCCAAATTTGATTCACATTGCGCCAAGAAACATATTTATTTGCTTGGCAGCCACATTCTTTACAGTGCCCAGACATCTGCGCCATACCAGCAGGTTTCGATATAAACTTAAGTGATTCTATAGTTGGGTTTTTAGGCTCTTTGCATTTGAAACAGTAAATTTCATGTATTTCACATTTGTACATGTAAGTTTTTCGCTTCTGCTTTAAATGAACTTTTAAGTCGCTTCCATGGATCAAAAGTGGACGCCTATCATCAATTACAGGCAAGCCAACACGAATCCAGTTACGTACAGTTTTAGGATGAACTCCTAATGCTTCGCTAACATCAATCACTGTATAACTACGATGAATTTTGATGCGATTGGGGTTGTTACGACGGCTCATTGTTAGTCACCTTAGATGCAGCTATGCGCTTATCAAGCCATTGCTCAATGTCTGAATCGAGCCAGCCAACAGCTCGCTCACTTAGTGAAATAGTTTTCGGAAAAATGCCTTTAGCCATACCCAAGTAAATGGTACTGCGAGATAGACCTGTTTTATTTTTAACTTCAGGTAAGCGAATTATTTTATGGGACACATTGGAACCTTTTAATCGTTTATTGGATGATTAGAAGGTTATTTGATTTGAGAGGTCTGAAACGCAATTGAAGAAAGTAGAGTTTCAATTGCGTTTTTTAATTCATACAAAGGGGGCTAATCTATATGCTCAGCAAGTTCTTGTAGAGTTGCGCGGACGGTGTTGTCAGCGATAGTTTTACCATATTTTTCAACGATTAATTTAATAACGGGGGCAGAAGCTTTATAAGGAGGGGTTATACCTAACTCTTTCAGTAGTGCCCCTATTAGAATGTTTTTTGTAGTTCGTTCTTTAGATGTAAGTGGTTTTTCTTCTTGCGGCTTATTTTCTATCAATTGGATAAAGCGAGTGATTTCACGATTTTTTATAATCAAAACGCAACCAGCATCAGAAAGTTTGATACAAGGTACATATTGTATGTCATATTTATCAGTTCGAACTAATTGCTCAAGAACTATGGGAAGATTTTCAAAAATCTTAGCAGGTTCTTCCGCAAGGGCACGTTTCCTCTCTTTTGATTCGTTGTATTCAGGACTACATATTTTCTCATAGTCAAAGTATTTATATAGCTTACAAGTGACGCCATCTTGTTGCACTAAGATACCATTTTTACTACGGTTTTTTACACTTACCCCTGAATTGCTTTCTTCATAATACTCTTTAATTTCATAAGCCTCTTGGCCTTGCATTGTTAAATCCCAAATACCAGCCATACTTTGAACAGTGCGGTTCAAGGTATTAAATTTTTGCTGAGGTAACTGCTTCTCAGTTTCATCGACTCCCCCCAATTCACCCTCTATACCATATCCATCATTTACAAAATACATAGATAGTTTTAAGTGACCATCGAGTGCTAGCCGATATAAATCATTTACAGTTATATTTTCATTTATTTCTTTAGAGATACGCGCAGCTGCATTTTCAAGTGAGAGCCACTCTCTAAACTTGTCTGTTTTTTTCATTGCTTTTATGTACCATTGTTATTTTATATTAGACAATTGATCTAAATAGTCTGCCCATTCTTGCATTAGTTTTGTTCTCTCTGCCAAGTATATTGAGCGATTGTAGGCTCTTGATGTAGCCGAGCCAGTAAGGTGGGCAAGTTGCACTTCAATGATATCGTGGTTCCAGCCTTTTTCGTGCAGTATGGTTGATGCTGTACTTCTAAAACCATGTGCTGACATGACATCGGCAGGGTACCCTAAATCTCGTAAACGATTAGTTAATACATTTTTACTCATAGGTTTGCTGCCATCTCTTTGGTTAGGAAATACCAACTTGGAGTAGCCTGTAACAGTTTTCACTTCTTTTAAGTGTTTTACGACTTGCTTTGACATCGGCACAATATGCTCTCGGCCGCGTTTCATTTCTTCGGCTGGTATTCTTATTAGTGAATCATCAAAGTCAACGTATTCCCACTTCAGGTTCCTAATCTCAGTTGGTCTTAAGAATACTCTAGGTATTAATTTAAGTGCTTCAACAGTGCAGTAATTGCCTGATTCTGTTGTATCTATATCTCTAATCAATTGGGCAAGTTCATTAGGCTTAACGATTGCAGCCCTATGTTTTACTTTTGGTAAGGGTTTTAGTATATCGGTGAGAGGTAGACCTTGTGCAGGATTATTTCGTGTCAATCTGTGCGCTAATGCATAACCAAAAACACGATTGATTACCGCCAGTATATTTGGTGCTTTTCTGGGGCTTCCAGTTGCTTCAACTGCTAACATGAGTTCAGTAATATGCCCAGCGTCAATATTATCAATGTGAAGGTTACCTAAGCTTTTAGAGTCCACCAGCAGCCAACGATTGATTCTTTTTTCGTGATCCTCCGACCAAGAACCTTTTTGCTGCTCCCACCACTTTATTGCAATGGTTGAAAATAACTTGTCTTTAGTTACCTCTTTTGTGCGTTTTCGTTCCCGCCTTTCATCCATAGGGTTAATACCATTGATTAAAGACGCTCTTGCTTCTTCAGCCAATCTTCTAGCTTCGCTGAGAGATATGGAGGGGTATTTTCCAAGAGCCATTTCTTGGTACTTTCCTGCATGTCTAAATCTGAGCCGCCATAGTTTGGAATTATTGTTTTTAACCAGTAAAAACAGATTGTTACCATCTGATTTCTTTATCTGCGCTTTGTCTTCAGGACAGGATATATTTTTTACTTCTTGTGCAGTTAATGGCATTTACATCTCTTGTGTGGGGTACTTTATGAGGGGTATGCATATTAAATATGAATAAAATCAAACTGAGGTTTGCAGTGGTACCCTTCATTAATACCTTGTTATTTTTGGAAGTAGTGAAATATTATCGGATGTAATAGGAAGCAAAGTCAATAAAAAAGCCCGCAAAACATAGTCTTGTGGGCTTCTTAGGATACTATGGTATATGGGTTAGATGATTACATCATGCCGCCCATGCCACCCATTCCGCCCATGCCACCCATATCAGCGCCACCAGCTTCATCTTTTGGGATTTCAGCTACCATTGCTTCAGTAGTGATCATTAGACCCGCAATAGACCCTGCAAACTGTAATGCAGAGCGTGTTACTTTAGTTGGATCTAGGATACCCATTTCAATCATGTCGTTGTATTCGCCAGTTGCTGCGTTGTAACCAAAGTTACCTTCGCCGCCTTTAACTGCGTTAATTACAACTGATGCTTCTTCGCCAGCGTTAGTTACGATTTGACGAAGTGGTGCTTCCATTGCACGAAGTGCAACTTTAATACCGTGGTTTTGATCTTCGTTGTCGCCAACTAAATCTACCAGCTTGCTAGCTGCACGTACAAGTGCAACGCCGCCGCCAGGTACTACGCCTTCTTCAACCGCTGCACGAGTTGCATTTAATGCATCTTCAACGCG
Source organism: Pseudoalteromonas sp. Z1A6 (assembly GCF_011378745.1). NCBI lineage: Bacteria > Pseudomonadati > Pseudomonadota > Gammaproteobacteria > Alteromonadales > Pseudoalteromonadaceae > Pseudoalteromonas > Pseudoalteromonas sp. Z1A6. The sequence continues at coordinate 7,117 of NZ_WTKW01000103.1, read as the reverse complement.
GTCTTTTTTCTCTTTCATTTCCATTTCAGTAGCAGCACCTACTTTGATTACTGCAACACCGCCAGCTAATTTAGCCATGCGCTCTTGTAGTTTCTCTTTATCGTAGTCTGATGTTGCTTCTTCGATTTGTGCTTTAATTTGTGAAACACGACCGCTAATACCCGCTTCTTCACCAGCACCATCAATGATTGTTGTATCATCTTTAGTGATAATTACGCGCTTAGCTGTACCTAGGTCTTCAACTGTTGCTTTTTCAAGCTCTAAGCCGATTTCTTCAGAAATAACAGTACCGCCAGTTAATACAGCGATATCTTGTAACATTGCTTTACGACGGTCGCCAAAACCAGGTGCTTTAACTGCTGATACTTTAACAATACCGCGCATGTTATTAACTACTAATGTAGCTAGTGCTTCGCCTTCAAGGTCTTCTGCGATGATTAGTAGTGGTTTGCTTGCTTTAGCAACCGCTTCTAATGTTGGTAATAATTCGCGGATGTTAGATATTTTTTTATCTACAAGTAGAATAAATGGGTTATCTAGTTCAACAGTGCCTTTTTCTGGGCTGTTGATGAAGTAAGGAGATAAGTAACCACGGTCAAACTGCATGCCTTCAACAACATCTAGTTCGTTTTCAAGTGATTGACCTTCTTCTACAGTAATAACACCACTGTTACGGCCTACTTTTTCCATTGCTTGTGCAATGATGTCGCCAATCTCTTTATCAGAGTTAGCTGAAATAGTACCTACTTGTGCAATTGCTTTAGTATCAGAACAAGGAACAGATAACGCTTTAAGCTCTGCAACAGCAGCAATAACTGCTTTGTCGATGCCGCGCTTAAGATCCATTGGGTTCATGCCCGCTGCAACAGCTTTAAGGCCTTCATTAACAATAGACTGTGCAAGTACTGTAGCGGTAGTTGTACCATCGCCGGCTGCATCATTTGCTTTAGATGCAACTTCTTTAACCATTTGTGCGCCCATGTTCTCAAACTTGTCTTCAAGTTCGATTTCTTTTGCTACAGATACACCATCTTTAGTGATAACTGGTGAGCCAAATGATTTATCTAGTACAACGTTACGGCCTTTAGGACCTAATGTAACTTTTACTGCGTTTGCCAGGATGTTTACGCCAGTTAGCATTTTAGCGCGTGCGTCACCTGCAAAAAGTACTTCTTTTGCTGCCATGTTTTAAATTCCTCTAAATTCTTAAATGTTTATAAACGAAAAGTAGGTTTAGCCTACAATGCCTAAAATATTATCTTCACGCATGATCAGGTACTCTTGACCTTCGATCTTTTCAACTTTTTCAACATATGAGCCAAATAACACAGTGTCACCGGCTTTAACTTCTAACGCTCTCACGTCACCGTTTTCTAAAACGCGACCATTACCTACGGCTACAACTTCTCCGCGAGTTGATTTTTCAGCTGCAGAGCCAGTTAATACAATACCGCCAGCAGATTTTGTTTCTTCTTCTAGACGTTTAACGATTACGCGATCTTGTAAAGGACGAATGTTCATGTTTTTTAGTTCTCCTAACAGTTTCTGAACAGTACAGAAAAAAGCTTTTCTAATTTGCATTCATTAATGGGGGTAGAGTGAAAAATTCCAAGAGAAAAAACGATAAATTTTTAATCTTTTCGCTCATATTCACCATCAATAGTGGTTGGTCGTTCCATTTGCCCTTGCTCTCGTTCAGCATGTTGCTGCCCAGCAAACGGCGATGGCCCTTGTTGCATGCCTGCGCTCATTCTAACAGTTGCTTGGCTAGCAAGGCCTGCAGCCAATTTGTTACGAATTGCAGGGGTTAATAATAGTAGCCCAAATACGTCAGTCATAATGCCAGGAGTAAGGAGTAATACACCTGCAATTACAACGCATATTCCGGTAAATAATTCTTTGGCTGGCATTTGCCCTTGCGCCATTTGCGCTTGTACGTTTTGCAGCGCCCCCATACCTTGTGTTTTAACCATTTTGGCACCTAAAATCGCCGTAATAACAACAAGTGCAATTGTTGCAAATCCGCCAATCACGTCGCTTACTTGAATCAGCAAAGCGATTTCGACAATAGGGATGATAATAAACAACACAAATAAAAATCTAAACATAGCGCTCTCTAAATAATGACACTCAAAAGAGTTGATGAAATATAAATGAGGGTGACGAGGTCTCTTTTCAAGGTTAGGGCATAGGTATCGTCATTTTACTGATATTTTAGCGTCTACACATTGTATCGGCTATCAGATACTATGATGATAGACACTGTCCAATAAGTATAGGTTCATAATGACTACGCATTTTAAAATGATTTTTACGACCTGCAAAGACGAAGCAGAAGCACGCACACTTGCAAGGGCGTTGGTAGAAAAAAAACTAGCTGCTTGTGTAAATATTTTACCTAACATGGGCTCTATTTATATGTGGGAAGGCGAAGTTGCAGAAGCAACTGAAGCTAAGCTACTTATAAAAACGAAATCAGATAAAATGAACGATGTGTTTCTAACAATAAAAGAGTTACATAGCTACGAAGTGCCAGAGATTCAGGTTTTAGAAGTTTCTACGGGAAATTTGGCGTATTTTAATTGGATGGACGAGGTACTGAATTAATGCGTTTTTTCTTTTTATTGTTGGTTACATTATTAACCGTACCTGTAAAGGCTGCGACTAATAATGTGCTTGGTGATCTACTTGGGCCTCCTCAACACACTTTTTTACCTGTAGACCAAGCGTTTGTATTTGACTTTGATCAGCAAGGCAGCACCTTGTTTGTAGGTTGGGATATAGCGCCAGACTATTATTTATATAAAAAGAAAATAGAAATCATTGCCAAGGGCGCAAACATTCAAGTAGGTGACTCGGGTAGTGGCGAAATTATTGAAGATGAATTTTTTGGTAAAACAGAAGTCTTTTTTAATACCGCGAGCGTTGTTAGTAAGTTAAGTAATATCACTGAGGGAGCGGTTGTTAAAGTTCGCTATCAGGGCTGTGCAAAAGCGGGGCTTTGTTATCCACCAGAAGTGATTAGCATTCCACTTAGTGTAATTAGTGGCGCACAGATTAAAAATGTAGATCAAAATAGCGCTACAGATGAAGCGGCAACAGCGCAAAGTACATTTGCAGCACTCAACGATCCAACTACTGAACCTACAACAAACTCAGGTGACACCGAAAAAGAACTGACTTTTACTGAGCAATTAGCCAGTCAGAGCTTAATAACTAATTTACTCATATTTTTTGCTGTTGGTGTAGGCCTTGCTTTTACGCCATGCGTATTCCCAATGTTTCCAATTTTGTCGAGCTTAATTGCGGGTCAGCAAAACCTTTCAACTAAAAAAGCGTTTGCGTTGTCGTTTGTATATATACAAGGCATGGCAGTTACCTATGCAGCACTAGGCTTAGTTGTTGCGGCGCTTGGTGGGCAAGTGCAGGGGTATTTACAGCATCCATTTGTGTTAATCAGTTTTAGTTTATTGTTTGTATTATTGGCTATGTCGATGTTTGGTTGGTACGAAATTAAACTGCCAAGCAGTATGATGAGCAAGCTAACCCAAGTAAGTAACAACCAAAAAGGCGGCAACTACGTTGGCGTATTTTTAATGGGTGTACTTTCGGGATTGATTGCATCACCTTGCACTACGGCACCACTGTCGGCGGCACTGTTATTTGTAGCGCAAAGTGGTGATTACTTAGTAGGTGGTTTAACACTGTACGTGCTCAGTTTAGGTATGGGATTACCATTGTTATTACTCGGTACATCTGGCGGTAAATTGCTTCCTAAAGCGGGTGGTTGGATGGAGCAAGTTAAAACCTTGTTTGGTTTTGTGATGCTCGTTGTGCCGCTTATATTACTTGAGCGACTAATCAGCGCCGACATTATATTATTAATGGCAGGTGTGCTTGCACTAGCAACAGCACTGTACTTACATCATTGGCAAAGTAGCCAAACACAAAGCAAGTTAAAAACTGCATTATGGTTTGCTGCAACTCTATTAGTTATTACAGGCTTTACGTTAACTAAAAACTACTTTTGGCCAGTTCAAGTACAAACAGTACAGGTAAGCTCACAAAATAATGAGTTTAAACAGGTTGCTGATTTAGCAGAACTAAAAGAAGCAGTTGCACAAGCAAACGACGAAGGTCGAATGGTTATGGTCGATTTATATGCCGACTGGTGTGTGGCATGTAAAGAGTTTGAACATTACACCTTTCCTGATGCCAAAGTGCAAAGTGAGTTTAGCCACTATCAACTTATTCAAATTGATTTAACTGAGAGTGATAATAAAACAATTGAGCTAATGGAAGAGTACACGGTGTTTGGTTTACCTAGTATTTTGTTTTTTAATACTCAAGGACAAGAGCTTAGTACGCAGCGCGTAACGGGCTTTTTAAATGCTGAGGACTTTGCTAAACACCTAGCAGTTGTGCGCGCCAGCGCACAATAATAGTGCAATAGTGCCACTTGAATTGACTAAGTGGCACCTTCTTAATTCTTCTTATATTTGTACCCACGACACTGATAAGACCAGTATTTTGCTGCTATTTACGTCGAAATCACTATAATAGTTGGTTAACGTGAGAAATTGTTGCTACATTGCTTTTTCTGCTTACTTAAAAGTGAAAAACTAGTTAGTAACCGCTTAACTCATTACTTATAGGATATATCGCGTATTATGGCTGCAAAATTTAACCTTTTAGTTATAAATGGTCCAAATTTAAACATGCTTGGTAAACGTGAACCGGATAAATACGGTTTTCAGACGCTGAGTGAGATTATGGAGGAGCTAACCAGTGCTGCTAATAGTCTAGATGTTGAGTTAACGCATTTTCAAAGTAATAGTGAGCAAGCACTCATCGAACGAATTCACAATGCTTGGCAAGCGGTTGATTACATAATAATTAACCCTGCTGCATTTACGCATACTAGCGTCGCATTACGTGATGCACTGCTAAGTGTTGATATTCCGTTTTTTGAAGTGCATTTAAGTAATGTGCACGCACGTGAAGCTTTTCGTCATCATTCGTATTTTTCTGATGTGGCACAAGGCGTGATATGTGGATTAGGCGCAATGGGTTATCACGCAGCATTAAATGCCGCTGTGAGCCGGTTGCAAAGCGCAATTTAATTTAAATTAACACACAAACAACTAACAGGCGGGTCGTGTAATGGATATTCGCAAGATAAAGAAGCTTATCGAATTAGTAGAAGAATCAGGTATTGCTGAGCTAGAAATCACTGAAGGTGAAGAATCAGTACGTATTAACCGCAACAACATGAGTGCAGGCCCAGGTTACCCGCAATTTGCTCCACAGCAATATGCACCAGCGCCAGCAGCACCAGTTGCAGCGGCTCCTGTAGCAGTTGAAGCGGCAGCACCAGCAGAACCTACTGGTCATCAAGTTAAATCACCAATGGTTGGTTCTTTTTACTCTGCGGCTTCTCCAGAAGCGCCAGCATATGTAGAAGTTGGTCAGCAAGTTAAAGTTGGCGATACACTTTGTATTATCGAAGCTATGAAAATGATGAACCAAATTGAATCAGATAAAGCCGGTACAGTAAGAGCTATCTTAGCTGAAAATGGCGAGCCAATAGAATTTGATCAACCTCTATTCATCATTGAATAATAGCGTAACCTAAAAGGCCAACTCTAATGTTAGATAAAGTAGTCATTGCAAACCGAGGTGAAATTGCACTTCGTATATTGCGCGCCTGCAAAGAGCTTGGGATCAAAACGGTTGCTGTGCATTCAACGGCAGATCGCGATCTTAAGCATGTATTGCTTGCAGATGAAACCATCTGTATTGGTAGACCATCAGCAACTGAAAGTTATTTAGATATTCCGCGCATTATTGCTGCGGCTGAAATAACTGACGCTGTAGCGATTCATCCTGGTTACGGTTTCCTTGCAGAAAATGCTGATTTTGCCGACCAAGTTGAGCAAAGTGGTTTTGTATTTATCGGTCCTCGTGGCGACACTATTCGCCTTATGGGTGATAAAGTGTCTGCTATTGCAGCAATGCGTAAAGCAGGCGTTCCATGTGTACCAGGCTCAGACGGCCCGGTATCAGATGATAAAGAACGCAACATGCAAATCGCTAAGCGTATCGGTTACCCGGTAATCATCAAAGCCGCTGGTGGCGGTGGTGGTCGTGGTATGCGTGTTGTTCGCAGCGAATCTGAACTTATTGATTCAATTGCATTAACACAGCAAGAAGCTAAGCAATTCTTTGGTAATAGCATGGTTTATATGGAAAAATTCCTTGAAAACCCACGCCATATCGAAGTTCAAGTATTAGCAGACGGCCAAGGTAATGCAGTACATTTAGGTGAACGTGATTGTTCTATGCAACGTCGTCACCAAAAAGTAGTTGAAGAAGCGCCAGCACCAGGAATTACTGCTGAAACGCGTAAATTCATTGGCGAGCGCTGTACACGTGCATGTATCGAAATTGGATACCGCGGTGCGGGTACGTTTGAGTTTTTATACGAAAACGGCGAGTTTTACTTCATCGAAATGAATACACGTATTCAGGTTGAACACCCTGTAACCGAAATGGTTACTGGTATCGATTTAGTAAAAGAGCAATTAAAAATTGCAGCGGGTCAGCCTTTATCATTCACTCAAGACGACGTTGTTATTCGTGGTCATGCTATTGAGTGTCGTATTAATGCTGAGGATCCTGAAACGTTTATTCCTTCACCGGGTAAAATTACACGTTTCCATCCTGCTGGTGGTTTAGGTATTCGTTGGGACAGCCATATTTACGCTGACTACACGGTTCCACCACATTACGATTCAATGATTGGTAAGTTAATTACTTACGGTGAAAACCGTGACGTAGCTATTGCTCGCGCGCGCAATGCACTTAACGAGCTGGTAATTGACGGAATTAAAACTAATACTCCTTTGCATAAGAGAATTCTTGCAGATGAAAACTTCAAAAATGGTGGTACTAACATCCACTATCTTGAGAAGAAATTAGGATTATAATTCGAGCCTAAAAAGGTGTTTTATCTCAGTTAATAACCAGAGTTATTAATCTGATTTAAATAATTAAAAATCCGATATCAGGTGACTGATATCGGATTTTTTAATGCCTGAAATACCAATCCGCAATA
>NZ_WTKW01000102.1:0-12718 GCF_011378745.1 Pseudoalteromonas sp. Z1A6 | reverse complement strand
CTGTAGGCGCGGCTTTATGCCGCGCTTGTTTAAATTAGCTTAAAAGCGTGAGGTAAACTCACGCCTACGGTTTAATAGCGATGCTTAGATGTATTCATGAGCAGGGGTTTAAATTTATGTGTAGGCGCGGCTTTATGCCGCGATTGTTTAAATTAGCTCAAAAAGCGCGAGGTAAACTCACGCCTACTATCCCTTATTTTTTATGCTGTAGTTCCCACATACGAGCGTATTCTCCGGCGAGTGCAAGTAAATCATCGTGCTTACCTTGCTCAATAATTTGTCCGGCTTTCAGCACAATAATGGTGTCTGCATCGGTAATAGTAGAAAGGCGATGAGCAATAACAATACTAGTATGGTTACTGGCCACTTCACGCATTGCTGCGAGTATTGCTTGCTCAGAATGAGAGTCGAGAGCAGAAGTTGCTTCATCAAAAATTAAAATAGGGGACTTTTTCAAAATAGCGCGCGCAATAGCAATACGCTGTTTTTCGCCGCCGGATACTTTTAAACCGCGCTCGCCAACCAGCGTTTTATCGCCTTTATCAAGAGTTGCTATAAAGTTTTTTAAATGCGCCATAGCAATGGCTTCATCAATTTCTGCATCGCTTGCTGATGGCCTACCGTAAGCGATATTTTCACGAATAGTCGTGTTAAACAGCACGGTATCTTGCGGGACTATTGCAATGGCTTTTCGTAAACTATTAAGTGTTACTGAATTTATGGCTTGATTATCAATACTAATTTCACCACCGCTTACATCATAAAAACGATAAAGAAGTCGGGCTAATGAGCTTTTACCAGCACCACTGGCACCAACAATGGCTACTTTGCTGCCAGCTTTAACACTAAAGCTAAGGTTATTAAGAATAGGGCGATGCGCATCGTAACTAAAACTTACATTTTTAAATGTTATTTCACCTTGGCTAATATTGAGTTCTTTTGCATTAAGTGCATCGGTTATTTGTGGTTTTTTGTTAAGTAGCCCAAGCATATTTTCAAGATCGGTTAGCGCGCGTCTTATTTCGCGGTACACAAAACCTAAAAAGTTAAGCGGTAAAAATAGCTGAATCATATACGCGTTAATCATCACAAGTTCACCAATAGAGAGCGCACCTGCAACTACTTCGGTTGAGCCCAACCACATTAACGCGGTAATAGCACAAGCAATAATAAGCGCTTGGCCTGAATTGAGCGCGAGCAACGACATTCTATTTTTTAAACGGGCTTTTTCCCAGTTTGCTAAAAAGGTGTCGTATGTTTTTGCTTCAAACTGCTCATTATTAAAATATTTTACAGTTTCATAATTAAGTAGGCTGTCTATGGCGCGGGTATTACTTTGATTGTCGGCAGCATTTGCTTCTCTAATAAAGCGGTTTCGCCACTGAGTAACCACCACAGTAAAAGTAATATAAATAGCGACGGCCAGTAATGTAATAAGCGCAAACCAAACAGAAAACAACGTGCCAAAAATAATCGCAACGGTCAGTATTTCAAACAAAGTAGGCACAATGTTAAACATTAAAAAACGCATTAAAAAACTTAACCCGCTAGTACCGCGTTCTATATCGCGGCTAATACCGCCAGTTTGCCTGTCTAAATGAAAAGCCAGCTCAAGCGAGTGCAAATGCTTAAATACTTTTAAACCAATATCACGCATGGCGTGCTCGGTTACGCGCGAAAATACAGCATCTCTTATTTCACCTAAAAACACGCTAGCAAAACGCAGCGCGCCGTACATCAATAACAATAAAGCGGGAATAACTAGCAGTGGGTTAATCGACTTATCAACCGAGTCTATTATTTCTTTAAGTGCCCAAGGCATTAAAAGCGTGGCACCTTTTGCGCCTATAAGCGCCATAAGTGCAATAAAAACACGGCCTTTAAATTTTGTAAGGTAGGGCCACAGTGTTTTTACACTTTGGCGTAAATTCATGGCGTCTGGTCGTTTTTCACTGCTTTGTCTGGGGCGCATTAAAAGTCTCAGTAAAATTAAAATAGATAGTAAATAACTAAAGGCTATTGTATTTCAAATACTAGCCCTTATATACTACGCATCCCTTATTTTAGTTTTAAAACGTGAATGTTTAAATTTAGAGTGTTTTTAACTGCCTTTTTGCTACTTGCTGCACTTTTTAGTGTGCAAAGCAATGCTATGGACGCCTCACAAAATTTAAATATTAATGTAAGTACGCAGGTTTCGCTTACTGATATTACCGATCTAACTAAAATACAGCCTATTACTAAGTCTGTAGATACTACGCAGCATAAAAAAACGCATCAAACCGATTTTGACGCGCACCAACCAAGGTTAACTGCCAATAATTCATCATTGTTTTTGCACACTGTTCAAAGTGAGTCTGAATACGATGTTGTTTTTGAATTTTTTGCTCAAAACCTTGTTAGGCATATATTTTTAAAACCACGCGCTGTTAACCCTATACAACCTTGGTACACGTTTGTTACTAATAGTAAAAAGTCGCGTTTGAGTGGCTGGAAAGACGTTAACTTACTCTACACTGCTGTCACTACCTACCACGCTTAATTTTCCTTATTTAATTTTATTTAGGTTTTAACTTTTAAAGTTTTAGCCTGCAGATTAATTGTGCTTTTAAAAAGTACGTTATCAGCTAATGGCTGATAGTAAGGATTAAACATGTTAAGTTTTAAAAAAGATAAAAAGCCGTCTACGGCTAAGTTCAAATTAAGCTATATAGCCATGCTAATAGTATTGGTATTATTAGCTATTAGCGCATTACCAAACCTATATCCAAATAAATCGTGGTTGCACATCAGTACTGCTCCGCACAGCGAAACACAATCTTTACCGAGCACTAAAACCCTAGTTACCTTTTTAAATAACCAAGGGCTTGAGGTTGAGCAGGGCGTAGATAAACAGTCAACTATTAATGTACTTTTAAACGAGCCAACTAAAAGCGCTCAGGCGCAAGCGGCTATAAAAGCGCAATACCCAAACACGCAAGTAAAAATTGTTGAGCATGCAACCAGCCCTACATGGTTACAAGATTTTGGTTTATCGCCAATAAAGCTGGGCCTTGATTTAAATGGCGGTGTGCTATTTGTACTAGACGTAGATTTAGATAAAGCCGTTGATGAGCAATTAGTCAGTGCGTATCAACAAGCTAAATCAATTATTATTAAGCAAAAAGCACATGGTATAAAAGCGCAGCAAACTCAGCACGGGTTTGAAATAAACGCATTGCCTAATGCAACCGACAAGTTAACCCCTGTTATTGAAGAGCTACAAAGCCGCTTTGCTAATTTAGCCGTTGTAACAAGCAATAACGGCAGCGTTAAAACCGCCAAATTTAGTTATTCAGAGCAAGGCCGCAGTGCGTTTGATAAAGAAGTAATGGGGCAAACCCTTACAACTCTTCGTTCACGTATTGAAGAGTTAGGTATTACCGAAGCGGTAACACAGCAACAAGGCAAACATCGCATTCGTATAGAGCTACCAGGTGTGCAAGATCCAACCGAAGCAAAACGTATTATTGGTGCAACTGCATCGCTTGGTTTTTATCAATTAAAAGAAATAGGCGGACAAACATTTAATATGCAATCGGGCGGTACGATTGAGCTTGACCCTGTGCCAATTTTTACAGGAGACCATATTAATAATGCAAACATAGGCCGCGACGATTGGGGTAAACCACTGGTACAGCTAAGCCTAGACGGCCAAGGCGGGGATGCAATGTCGGCGTTTTCAAAAGCCAATATTGGTAAGCCAATGGCGACGGTTTACTCTGAGTACTCTCAAAATGCTAAAGGCGAAGTAGTTAAAAAAAGCGAAGTTATTAATGTTGCCAATATTGCTCAGCATTTAAGTTCGCGTTTTAGTATTACCAATATGAAAAGCCAACAAGCTGCAGCCGACCTAGCATTGTTATTACGTGCAGGCTCGCTTACCGCGCCCGTTACAATTGTGCACGAACAAACAATAGGGCCAAGCCTTGGCAGCGAAAACATTAGTAATGGCTTAGCCGCGCTTATGCTAGGCATGGGTATTACGCTTGCATTTATGGCGATTTGGTATCGCCGTTTAGGCCTTATTGCAAACGTGGCACTTATATTAAATTTAACGTCGCTTGTGGGCTTAATGTCATTATTACCAGGGGTTGTGTTAACGCTGCCGGGTATTGCAGGCCTAGTACTAACCATAGGTATGGCGGTAGACACTAACGTAATAATATTTGAACGCATTAAAGAAGAACGCCGCCAAGGCCGTGCACCGTATCAGGCTATTCAAGAGGGTTATAAACAAGCCGCAAATACAATATTTGATGCCAATATAACTACCATGATCACTGCACTTATTTTATACGGCATAGGCTATGGGCCAGTTAAAGGTTTTGCCATTACACTCGCATTGGGGCTTTTAACATCTGTATTTACAGGTGTGTACGTATCAAAAATATTAAGCCAAACGTTGTATTTAAAAATGGGTAAAAAAGCAGGAGTAAAAGCACATGCTTAACACTTTTTTGAAAGGTGAAAAGGGCACACGTTTACGTTTTATGGGCATGCTTTTAAGCGCCATCTTAGTGCTACTATCAGTATTTACACTTACGCAAAAAGGTCTAAATTTTGGCTTAGATTTTACAGGCGGTTATTTAACTGAGTTTACAACCAGCCAAAGTGTTGAACTAAAAGAGCTTCAATCGTTTATTGCTAAAAATCACAACGGTGAGTTTGAGCTAACTGCGCAAGGTAATAGTCATTTTCAATTAAGAGAAGCGCCAAGTGCATCAACTACATCAACAACAGCTAATAGCCTTGATTGGCAAAGCGCTGTTACACAAAACGATTATATAAACGCACAGGTTTTATCGTCGGCCTATATTGGCTCGCAAGTGGGCGATGAGTTATTTGATCAAGGCTGTTTAGCAATGTTTGCTGCAATGATTGCAGTAATGATCTACCTTGCAGTACGTTTTGAATGGCGATTAGCCGTTGGCTCTGTGGTAGCGCTAGTGCACGATTTAATACTCGTACTTGGATTATTTTCACTATTACAAATTGAATTTAACCTAACCGTACTGGCAAGTTTACTGGCTATTATTGGTTACTCACTTAACGACTCAATAATAGTAGGGGATAGAGTACGCGAGCTTTTACGTGTTCAATCAAACAATGTACTTAGCCCAGCGACTATTATTAATAATGCGATTAAAAGTACGCTAACACGCACTTTAATAACGTCGGGTACCACACTTGCAACGGTTGCCAGCGTTTGGCTACTTGCAGGCGCACCACTGCAAGGCTTTGCTATTGCATTATTTACCGGCATTGTAGTGGGTACGTTCTCGTCTATTTGTATAGCGGCAACCTTGCCGGAACTATTGGGTTTAAGCGCTAAAAACTACGAAGTTAAAGTAGATGCTCACACGCAAACATTATTAGATATGCCATAAGGTTTTTAATAAAGCACAAGCAAAGAGCCGTACCAACCAATCAATGGCTCTTTGCTAGTTTAATGCTTATTAAAACCTCGCAAGTATTCCAACCTAACTTGCGGGGTTTAAAACAATGGTTTTAAGCCCCGCAAAAATGTTAAACTAACTGCCTTATTTTTTACAGCCTGTATTGTATTAATCCCCATGAATAAAACCCACGTTATTGAACATCTTCGTTTTGCACTAGAAGCGCAGCTTACAACAGCAAAAGTAGCGGCAAAAACTGCGCACGACACCGCCACACATGAAGAAAATATAGCCGAAAATAAATACGATACTCTAGGGCTCGAAGCCGCTTATTTAGCACAAGGCCAAGCCCAGCGCGTAAACGATTGCTATAAAAGCATAGAATTGTTTGAGCCTGCATTTAACGAAAAACCAACCGACAAAATAGCTATCGGTTCGCTGGTGTGTTTAGAAGATGATAACGCAGCCCAAAAATGGTTTTATTTAGGCCCTGCAGCTGGTGGTTTAACAGTAAACGTTAAACAGCACGCAATTGCTGTTGTAACACCCGGCGCACCAATGGGTAAGCAGTTACTAAATAAACAGATTGATGATGAAATTACGTTAACAATTGCAGGTAAAGCCCACGAATATGTGGTGGTAGAGATTTTATAAAGCTTTGGTTTTTAAGAGAAGCGTTTGCTGGCAGAGCCATACCAACGTAATAATCGCTTATTTATATTCATAAATTAATTGTCGGATGGTATGGCTCCGCCATTTATCCAACCTACAGCTATGTTTTTATAGCGTAACGTGGTGTTTATTTCAATTTCTACAAAGGCATATTATGAGAAGTACCTAATAGTTTAAAAATGAGCAGGGTTGACGTTAGGTGCTCCCTTTTTAATTGATTTTAGTGGTTATACAGCCTCGTTAGTTGTATTTCCCAAGTTGGCTACTCGGTGCTACTATAGTGATACATTTGTTTGGGGATTATTATGAGAGTAGAACTAGTAACAACATTGAAGCGTCAAGCAACGAAGATATTATCTGAACTTCATTCCTCTAAAGAACCTGTGTTGATAACTGAACATGGACAACCATCTGCATACTTAGTAGATGTTGATGATTATGAATTTATGCAAAAGCGTATGCAAATTCTTGAGTCTCTTGCAAAAGGAGAGCAGGCAATAAGTCGTGGTGAAACTATGTCGAATGTTGAAGCTAAAGATAAAATGAATAAATGGCTGAAATAATTTGGACTAATCCAGCTTTGGATGATCTTAACGATATCGCTGAATATATCGCATTAAGCAATTTGCAGTCAGCGAAAAAATTGGTTTCCAAAATATTTGAAAAAGTTGAACGTCTCGAACTCTTTCCTGAATCAGGTAAAAAACCAATTGAGTTAGCTAACCTAAATTATCTTGAACTGGTCGTGAATCCTTGTCGTATATTTTACAAAAAAGATAACGATAAAGTATATATTTTGCACGTAATGAGACAAGAGCGAGACTTACGAAAATTTTTGTTGTTAACGCAATATACAGCTAACAAGTAGGTAATCCCTGAGTGAAATTAGTATGACCCCCATACTAATTATTATAAAAAGCAATTATTAAAAAGCCATCCAAACATCTATCAAAATTCCAACTTAACCAATATAAGAACTAAATTATGGTTTGTTTATTAAAAAAATTGCTACACACGTTCCTTGAGTGTTTAATATACCGTACATAAATAATATGGAGGTTGAAATATGAGACATAACAATTGGTCTTGCTCTAAGTGTAATAATAACGAATTTGATACCGGTGAAATAAGAGTTTCGGGTGGCTTTTGGTCAAGAATTTTTGATGTTCAAAATAAAAAGTATACCGCTGTGACATGCAGTCGATGTAGTTTTACTGAATTTTATAAAAGTTCATCATCAACACTTGGTAACGTATTTGATTTCTTTACTGGGTAATCAAAGCTTAAAAAGCACTTTAACTGAAATGTAAACTGATCGTTCAAGAGATACCTCCTCATTAAGGTGAGGAGGTTAAATGCTTAAATATACCTAAGCGATAATTTGCCTTATTAAATGTAGGTGGACCTTTAGATATACACCAACTAATAGCAGTTAAACAAAATCTATTACACGCACTAATAATAAGCCTCAATAACAGACAATAAGGCTTGGATGAATTTATTTTTATGATTTTTCATCTAACATCCTATATTTTAAATATCCAATTTTAGGTAGCTTTTTTCACAAACTTTGCTGTTACCATCATTTCGCCAATGCCTTCTACTTTACAATCAAGTTCGTGATCTTTTTTATTAAGCACTCTTCTAACTACCGCTTTGGTGCCAATTTTAATTACTTGCGAGCTGCCTTTAATTTTTAAATCTTTGGCTACTGTCACTTTGTCGCCATCATTTAGCACAGTGCCGTTGGCATCTTTAACTAAAATAGCGTCTTCATCGTTTGTATTATTTGGGTTCCACTCATGAGCGCACTCAGGGCAAACAAGCAGCTGTTGGTCTTCGTAAATATATTCACATTGGCACTTTGGGCAAGCTGGCAGCGACATTTTTAACTCTCATAAAGTATTGTTTCGCGTATTTTAATCTGCGTTATTAGTTAATCAATATTTTTTATCTTCACGCTAAAAATATCTCGTTTGTGCGTTTTTAAAAAAGGGCATATAAAGCACATGTCGCTTAAGCAATTTAAGCGCTAACTCGTACAGTAGGTACCTGTTAAAGCACCCATCGTATTAAGTGATTCGCGCAATGCCCACTTAGTACGATGGGTGTTTCTATTTATAATGCTTAGTAATGTTACTTAAGCATGCTTTTTATATTTTGACTTAACTAGGAAAAGTCGTGTTTAAAACCTTAATTGTGGTTGATAACAACGAGCAAACGCTTGCTCAATCGTTCGAAAATGTAATTACGTTTAATACCTACTTACGTGATTACCCAAAACAAAATGAACCCAAAACACGCATTATTAATCTGTGCGACTCAAGCCAATACTTGAGCAAAGGTTACTACTGCTCGTTACTTGCTGAGGCGCGCAAGCACCAAGTTTTGCCAAGTGTAAAAACAATAAACGCACTTCGTAGTGGCCAAGCCCCTATGTTAAATGTGGGCCAAATAGACGGCACACTTTACTTTGGTAATGCACTAAACGATTTACAATCAAAAGCGGCAAAGTCGGTATTTAAACAATACCCAGCGCCTATTTTATTTGTTGATGAGCAAGGCTTATTACAACAAGGGTCGTTATCGTCTTTAAATGAGCAGCAGTACAGCGACTTTGTTGCCAAGCTAGATAACTTTACTAAAACACAATGGCGTATTGGCTCAGTGCAACGTCGTTTTAGATGGGATATGGCAATACTTGTTGATCATAACGAAAAAGTACCGCCGAGCGATAAAGACGCCATTGCACGTTTTATTAAAGCCGCCGCTAAACACGGTATTAATGCACAAGCCCTAAGCTTTGACGAAATTGACAATATTGCTCAGTTTGATGCGTTATTTATTCGCCAAACTACAGCGATTGACCACCCAACGTATCGCCTTGCAAGCAAAGCGCAAAGCCTTGGTTTAGTGGTTATTGACGATGCTGAGTCTATTTTACGTTGTTGTAATAAAGTGTATTTACACGATGCATTTAATTATCAAAAAGTGCCAAGTTTAAAAACGGTTGTAGTAGCTGATCAGTCAAGTGAAACACTTGCGCAATTAGAAGATGCGTTTACGTATCCGCTTGTTTTAAAAATGCCTGAAGGGTCTTTCTCAAAAGGTGTGTTTAAAGTTTCAAACCGTGATGAGCTTGCCGCTAAGCTTACAGAGCTGTTTGAATTTAGCGCATTAGTGCTTGCACAAGAGTACATGTATACCGAATACGATTGGCGAGTGGGTGTGTTAAATGGCCGTGCAATTTATGCATGCCGCTATTTAATGGCGCGTAACCATTGGCAAATTTATAACCACGACGCTAAACGGTTTTTCTCTGGTGGCTTTGAAACATTACCAACCTTTGAGTTACCAAAAGCGGTGTTAGATGCAGCATTAAAAGCATGTAAAACAGTGGGTAGGGGTTTATATGGCGTAGATGTTAAAGAGCATCAAGGCAAAGCATACGTGCTTGAAGTAAACGACAACCCAAGTATTGATCACAAAGTAGAAGACGGCTATTTAGGCGATGAGCTATACATGATCATTATGGATGAGTTTAAACAACGCTTAGAAGCACGAGGCCGTGGATAATAACATGAGCAACCTTGTTATTCGAAAGGCGCTTAGCAGTGATTTAACTGCACTGATTGACGTTGAAAACGCTTGCTTTAATAACGATAAATTAAGCCCGCGTAGTTTAAAGCGCTGGCTTAGTGCAAAACATGGTATTTTGCTCGTTGCAGAAAATGGCGAGAAAATATGCGGCTATGGGTTAGTGTGGTGCCATAAAGGCACGCGTTTAGCGCGTTTATATTCGCTTGCTGTAAAACCCACAATGCAAGGTAAGGGGATTGCAAAAGCACTGCTTACTAACCTTGAAAAAGAAACGTGTGAGCGGGCTCGTATTTACCTGCGCTTAGAGGTAGCTGTAAATAACGACAGTGCGATAGGGCTTTATAAAAGCTTAGGCTACAGAGTGTTTGGTCAATACAGCGATTATTACGACGACCACAGTGACGCACTACGAATGCAAAAAAACATTCGACAAACGAGTGAGTTAAATGTGGCGCGTTTAACGCCGTGGTATCAGCAAACTACCGAGTTTACGTGCGGACCTGCTGCGCTATTAATGGCAATGGGTGCACTTGAGCCAACTACAGAGCTTACTCAATCACATGAGTTAGCACTTTGGCGTGAAGGTACCACTATTTTTATGACATCGGGTCATGGTGGTTGCCATCCGTTTGGTTTGGCACTTGCCGCTAATAAGCGGGGTTTTAAAAGCGAGGTAATGGTTAATACCACAGAGCCTTTGTTTTTAGATGGCGTACGTAACGAGAACAAAAAAGTGGTGTTAGCTACCGTGCACCAGCAATTTGTAGATGGTATAGCGCAAGCAAATATACCGCTTACGTATAAAGATGTAGAGCTTGAACATATTGAGCAGTGGTTAAGTAAAGGCTTTAGTGTGCTGTTATTAATTAGTACATACAGCTTTGATGGTAAAAAATCGCCACATTGGGTGTGTGTTACGCACCTTGATGAGCATTGTGTGTATGTTCATGATCCGTTTTGCGAAACTGATAACGACAAGCAACTCGCAATAGATTGCCAATATGTGCCTATTGCACGAAGTGATTTTAGTAAAATGTCAGCATTTGGTAGCCAACGTTTACGAACGGCGGTGGCTATCGCTAATAAAATATAGGTTAACAGTGACTTTTTTAGATTTAATTGATGTAGCCCCGTATTCGTGGGCGGCAATTGGTACTGCGGCTTTTTGCGGTGCCATTATTGGAATAGAGCGCCAGTTGCGCGGCAAGCCTGTTGGTATTCGTACCTCAGCGTTAATAACGCTGGGTACGTATTTGTTTTTATCCACTGCGTTTAATTTACAAGGGGATGTAATAGATCATTCTCGTGTAGTTGGGCAAATAATTACAGGTATTGGCTTTTTAGGTGCAGGCGTTATGCTCGCAAAAGATGGTGCAGTGGTTGGAGTTACATCAGCTGCAACCATTTGGGTGCTAGCATCAATAGGCGTTATGATAGCGACCGAAAACCTTGGCGCTGCAATAAAACTTTCGGTGCTGGTGGTCGGTATTTTATACGGTGTAGACGTACTCGAGGCTAAATTTAAAAGCTTAAGCAAAGGCGTACACACTAAAGTAAAAAACTATCAAAAGCGCTACTATCGAAAGGATTTTAACGAGTCAGAACGCCACTAAAAGTGGCGTTTTTGCTTAAACGAATTTATTTGTTTACATGAACTCTGTATTAATGAGAAACTAATTTTTTAATGGATTAAAGGTATTAAGAATGCAAGGAAGATGTATAGATGTTTTTCCAGTTCCCGAAGATAGAAAATATTGGGTCGTTAGGGCTGGAGTAGGGGCTCATTTTTTCCCTCATTTCGTTCAAAATAATCTTGTAGCAATTGGCCATGCTGATATGCTCAATTTATCTACCTTAAAGGACACTAGCTTCCTCTCCATTGAACAAAAATCAAAAATAATTTCATCACATCAGAAATTTCTTCTTGAAAAAGGGGAATCAAAAAGTCAGGTAGGTAATAAAAACGCTCAGATAAAACGGTTTATCACGGATATCAAAAAGAATGATATTGTTATTAGTGTAAATGATAAACGTATCATAGCTGGCGTTATTAAGTCTGATTGTTATTTTAGTGACCAATCAATAGAATTAACAGATCTAGTGAAAGTAAAAGATGTAAAGACTTGCGATTTTTCTTTGAGATACGATGTCCACTGGGGTAGAAGCCAAAGTAGAGATAATATTCCTTACCCTTTAGAAAGAAGTTTAAAAAATACTGGTGCTGTCTTTGGAGTAAACAAAAGTGAGCATATCCAAGCTTTAAACCATTGGCTTTTCCCAATCCATTTAGTTAATGATGAAGTTAGGTGTTCAGTTAATATTGCTTCAGAAAAAGCTTTAGGAAATAATGAAGTTGCTAATTTATCAATCACTTATCGACAGTTAGAATTACTTTCTTCTTTTTTAAGGACATGCGAGGGAGAAAATGATGCGTCCTTAGATAATTTTCATAATTTCTTAAATGATAATGCAAGTACTTTCAACTATGAACTGACAGTTCAACATGCGTTTATGTCTCCTGGTGTAGAGTATCTTCAGTTAAATACAAATGATTTTATAAAAAACATTTATTTTGCAGCTGTCTTCGCTGCATTATTTAATACGCAGATAGCTGTTGCTGATGAGATTAAAGCTGACATGACAGTCCCCAGTAATCAAATAGCTAAATTAGTGGAAGCAGTAAAAATAGAAACGCAATTTAGTAATAGTAAAAGCGAACTAAATTTGAAGATAAAAAAAGCAGATAAGGCGTTACTGGAACTAGATGATGGTTTTGGCGAGGCTACACCTTCTAATAAGCTGATTTTATAATTAATAACCTAATTATTTACTTAAAATATAACTATAAAATGTTTATATTATGAACATCTAGGGCTGCAAGTGAACTTTTTTGATGCATTTAAAAAACCATGGCGAGATAACTGGGCAGAGACTCTTCAATTTATTGTTGTAGCTGTTGGTTTAGTTGTTTCTGGTTTCTGGGCTTATCATACGTTTGATACACTTTT
>NZ_WTKW01000101.1:0-12749 GCF_011378745.1 Pseudoalteromonas sp. Z1A6 | reverse complement strand
AATATTTAATAAATTTTGAGGCAGAAAAACATGAATAACGGTCTTACTCTTACACATCGTTGGTGGTGGCGCCTGATATAGCGGGACGGTAATGATCTGTTTGTAATTTAGATATCGTTATTCAAACCCCGCATTGCAAAAGCATTGCGGGGTTTAATTTTTTGAGGGAATGAGGTTTGATTTTTAGTCATATAACTACCACACCAGGCGAAGTAACAAGTATTACGCAAGTACGCGACTATATTAGTAGCCCTCTTGCATTATACGCGGCACTTGATAAGCCTAACTCACTACTGCTTGAATCGGCTGAGATTGATTCTAAAGACAGTGTAAAAAGTTTAATTTTAGTCGATTGTGCCCTGCGCATTGTATGCCAAGGTAAAACGGTAACCGTTACTGCAAAGTCAAATAACGGGCAGCAACTGCTTAGCTACTTACACGCTAATGTTAAAAGCTGTACAGCCACGCTAAACGATACAACATTAACGCTTGAGTACTTAAGCGCTAATAATGATATTGACGAGGCGAGCAAGCTGGTTGCCGATAATGCATTTAGCGCATTACGTACTTGTATTAACAGTATTAAAAGTACTACTAACAATCCTTTCTCGGTGTTTTTAGGCGGTGTATTTGCCTACGACATGGTGGCAAATTTTGAACAGTTAAGTGACGTGCCAGACGGCGAAAACACCTGCCCAGATTACGTATTTTATTTAGCCGAAACCTTAGTGGTTATTGATCATCAAAAACAAACAACTGAGCTTATTGGTAATGTATTTAACGGGCCAGACGTACATGCAAACTGCTTTGAAGTAGGTAAAGAGCTTGAGCGCTTAAATACACTATGTGATAACGCTGCTGAATTTAGTGCCGATATGCAAAGCGGCGAGTGTGACGTAAGCGTTGATATAAGTGACGAAACGTACTGTGAGCAAGTAGTAAAGCTTAAAAAGAATATTGTTGATGGCGATATTTTTCAGGTAGTGCCGTCGCGTACATTTTCACTACCTTGTCCTGACGCTTTGCATGCTTATAGCCAGCTTAAAAAGCAAAATCCAAGTCCGTATATGTTTTATATGCGCGATGAAGACTTTGCTTTATTTGGCGCATCGCCTGAATCAGCACTTAAATACACAGTGCAATCTCAGCAAGTTGAAGTATACCCAATTGCTGGCACTCGCCCACGTGGCAAATTTGCTAATGGGCAAATAAATCCAGACCTAGACAGCCGCATTGAGCTTGAACTTAGAAACGATCAAAAAGAGCGCGCCGAGCATTTAATGCTTGTCGATTTAGCCCGTAACGACGTAGCCCGCATTAGTGTTGCAGGTACTCGTTTTGCCAAAGAGCTATTAAAAGTAGACCGCTATTCACAAGTAATGCATTTAGTGTCACGCGTTGTTGGCACACTAAAACCCGATCTTGATGCACTGCATGCTTACCAAGCGTGTATGAACATGGGCACGCTTGTTGGTGCACCAAAGGTTCGTGCTGCTGAGCTTGTTCGTCAAACTGAAGGTAAGCGCCGTGGCAGTTATGGCGGCGCAGTAGGTTACTTAACCGGTGATGGCGCAATGGATAGCTGTATTGTTATTCGCTCAGCTTTTGTTAAAAATAATAAAGCGTATGTGCAAGCAGGTGCAGGTGTAGTGTTTGACTCAGATCCTATTTCAGAAGCAAACGAAACTCGCGCTAAAGCACAAGCGGTTATCACCGCCATAAAATCTACGTATAAGGCGGTATAAAATGAGTAAAGCGAATCCTATTAAAATCTATTTTTTAGATAACTTTGACTCATTTACATATAACCTTGTTGATGAGCTGACGATGCTTGGCTGCGAACTGGTTGTTTACAGAAACAACATTAGCGCTGAGGTTATTTTTAACAAAATGCGCCAAGAGCAAGGCCAAGTGCTATTAGTACTTTCGCCGGGTCCTGGAACACCAAGCGATGCAGGCTGTTTAATGGAGCTTATTGAACTCTCTAAAGGCCACTTCCCTATGCTGGGTATTTGTTTGGGTCAACAAGCGTTAACCCAAAGCTATGGCGGAGTAATCGGTCACGCGGGTGAAACCGTACATGGTAAGTCTTCAATTATTAATTTAGGCGAGCATCCTGTATTTGATGGTATGGGCAATACAATGCCTGTAGCACGTTACCATTCATTAATGGCAACAAAGGTGCCTGATAATATTGAGGTTATTGCCCAATACGAAGATATCCCTATGGCTATTTATCATCATGATGACAACGCATTGGGTTACCAGTTTCATCCAGAATCAATACTAACGCCAAACGGCGCAATGCTACTTCAGCAAAGTGTCGCTTACTTAACACGCGCTAAATAAAAGAGGACATTATGAGTACACAACCAGAACAACCCATAAATGTTCAACACGCGATTGAGCAACTAATTACTGGGCAATCATTAAGCTACGCAGACGCCAAAGCGCTGTTTGATGAAATAATGCAAGGTAATATGAGTGAAATTGAGCTAACCGCCCTACTTATAAGCCTTAAAATTAAAGGCGAAGTAAGCGACGAGATTGCAGGCGCTGCAGCCTCAATGCGCGAAAACGCCGTTGCTTTTACTACCTGCAGTACGCAACTTGCCGATAGCTGTGGCACTGGTGGCGATGGCTCAAACACAATTAATATAAGTACAACGGCTGCAATTGTTGCCGCTGCTGCCGGTATTAACATGGTAAAACATGGTAATCGCAGTGTATCGAGTAATTCAGGCTCAGCCGATTTACTCAAAGCCCTGGGCATTAATATAGATATGAGCCCAGAGCAAGCAGCAAAATGTCTTGAGCAAACCAATTTTACCTTTTTGTTTGCACCACACTATCACAGTGGCGTACGCCATGCGATGGGCGTACGAACATCGCTTAAAACACGCACTATTTTCAATATTTTAGGTCCGCTTGCTAACCCTGCTGCACCTGAAGTGCAATTACTCGGCGTCTATAACGAAGCGTTGTGTATGCCAATGGCACAAACACTTAAAACCCTTGGCACAAAGCGCGCTATGATTGTTCACGGCTCGGGCACTGACGAAATAGCCCTACACGGCCCAACAACGGTAGTTGAGCTAAATAATGGCGAGATTACGCAGTACACACTAAACCCAAGCGACTTCGACCTTGCAAACTATTCACTTGAACAACTCGCTGGTGAAGGCCCACAATACAACGCAAATGCTAGCCTCGCCATCTTGCAAGGCAAAGGCACAGATGCACATAATGCTGCTATTGTGGTTAACGTAGCTGCCCTTTTATACCTAACAGGTAAAGCAGAAACGTTAAAAGAAGGAGCAAAACAAGTACAAACATTATTAAGTTCAGGGCAAGCCATGAACACACTAAGTGCAATTATTGAGGTAAGTAATGGCTAATGTATTAGACAAAATTGTTGCTGATAAAAAATTAGAACTAATTGAGATAAAAGCTGCACGTCCGCTTGAAAGCTTTAAGCATCTTGCAGTGCCTACAAGTCGTAGCTTTTATAAAGCACTTGCAGCACCTGGCACTCAGTTTATTTTAGAGTGTAAAAAAGCATCGCCTTCAAAAGGGTTAATTAGAAACCCATTTGATTTAACTGAAATTACTTCAGTTTATAAAAAATATGCTACCTGCATGAGTGTGTTAACTGATGCTAAATATTTTCAAGGCAGCTTTGACTACCTCGAATTTGTGCGCAGCCAAGTAGAACAACCGCTTATCTGTAAAGACTTTTTTATAGACGAGTACCAAGTGTATATGGCACGTATTTATGGTGGTGACGCTATATTACTGATGCTTTCGGTACTCGATGACGAAAGCTATAAAGCACTGCATGCTGTTGCCGATTCACTTAATATGTCGGTGTTAACCGAAGTAAGTAATGAAGAAGAAGTACACCGCGCACTTGCGCTTGATGCACAAATTATTGGTATTAATAACCGCGATTTACGCGATTTAAGCACCGATTTAGCCACTACCGAAAAGCTACGCAAACTTATCCCAGCAGATAAAGTGGTTATTTCGGAATCGGGTATTTACACCCATCAAGACGTAAAACGTTTAGCTCCTCTATGCGATGGCTTTTTAATTGGCAGCTCACTTATGAGCGAGCGTGATTTAGAGCAAGCATGTCGCCGTGTTATTTTAGGCGACAATAAAGTATGTGGTTTAACACGTAGCCAAGATGCACAAGCGGCATATCAAAACGGTGCTGTTTACGGTGGTTTAATTTTTCACCCTAAATCGCCGCGTTATGTTGATTTAGATTGCGCAAGAGAGCTTAGCCAAAGTGCTCCGCTTAATTTTGTAGGTGTATTTGTAGATGCCCCCATTGAGCAAGTTGCTCAATACGCAAGTGTGCTAAAATTAGCGGCAGTTCAATTACATGGCCAAGAAAGTGACGATTACATTGCTGACTTGCGTACACAGTTACCAACTAATTGCGAAATTTGGAAAGCCCAAGCAATAAAAGATGCATTGCCAACGCCTGTAAATGGGGTTGATCGACACCTTTACGATACACACAGCGATACACAAGCTGGCGGTACAGGTAAAGCATTTGATTGGTCGGTGCTTAGCGGCGCAACTACACCGTTTATGCTCGCTGGAGGCTTAAATCCAGACAATATTAAAGATGCGCTTTTTAAAGGTGCCTTAGGCCTTGATTTAAACTCAGGCGTTGAAGAATCTGCGGGTAAAAAGTGCCCTAACAAATTACATAATGCTTTCACAAGCATCAGAAATTATTGAGGTTAAAATGCAAAATCCAGCTTATTTTGGCGAGTTTGGCGGTATGTTTGTACCTGAGTTACTTGTCCCTGCGCTTAAGCAGTTAGAAAATGAATTTAACAAAGCACAAAAAGATCCTGAGTTTCAGGCAGAGCTAAGTAAATTATTAAACGAGTATGCGGGTCGTCCTACCCCACTTACTTTAACGCGCAATTTAGTTAAAAACCCAAAAGTAAAACTGTATCTAAAGCGTGAAGACTTATTACACGGCGGCGCACACAAAACGAACCAAGTACTTGGCCAAGCGTTACTTACTAAGCGTATGGGTAAAAAACAAGTCATTGCTGAAACTGGTGCCGGTCAACACGGCGTTGCAACCGCGCTTGCATGTGCACTACTGGGTTTAAAATGTCGTATTTATATGGGTGCAAAAGACGTTGAACGTCAGCAACCTAACGTATTTAGAATGAAGTTAATGGGTGCAGAGGTTATTCCGGTAACAGCGGGTTCTGGCACATTAAAAGATGCAGTAAATGAAGCGCTGCGTGACTGGTCAGCAAATTACCAAGACGCACACTACCTACTAGGTACAGCTGCGGGTCCTCACCCATTCCCAACAATTGTACGCGAGTATCAAAAAATTATTGGTGAAGAAGCTAAGCAACAAGTACTTAAAGCAGAAGGTCGTTTACCTGACGCCGTTATTGCCTGTGTTGGTGGTGGTTCAAACGCAATTGGTATGTTTACTGACTTCATTGACGAGCCAGGCGTTAAATTAATTGGTGTTGAGCCTGCTGGTAAAGGGCTTGATACAAATGAGCACGGTGCAACAATTTGTAAAGGCACAAAAGGCATATTGCACGGTACTTATACGTACATTATGCAAAATGATGATGGCCAAATTGAAGAGTCTTACTCTGTATCAGCGGGTCTTGATTACCCAGCTGTTGGTCCTCAACATGCATTTTTACACGAAACTGGTCGCGCTCAATACGTGGGTATTACCGATACAGAAGCGCTTGATGCGTTTCAGTCGCTTGCTAAAAATGAAGGGATTATTCCGGCGCTTGAATCAAGCCATGCGTTAGCTTATGCGCTTAAGTACGCAGAGGAGCTAACCGAGGAAAGTGTTATAGTGATTAATTTAAGTGGTCGTGGCGATAAAGATTTAGCACACGTTCACAATGTACTAACTGAAAGAGGTCAGCTATGAGCCAAGTAAAAACGGATCGTTACGGCAAAATGTTTGCAGCGCTTAACGAGCAAAAACAAGGTGCTTTTGTACCATTTGTAACGATTGGCGACCCAGGTAAAGAGCAAAGTATTGCGATTATTAAAAGTCTAATTGACGGCGGAGCAGATGCGCTTGAGCTTGGTATTCCGTTTTCTGACCCAATTGCAGATGGTCCAGTAATTCAAAAAGCTAATATTCGCGCCCTCGATGTGCACATTAACACACAAGATTGCTTTGATATTATTAAAGAAATACGTGAGTATAACGCCGATATTCCAATTGGCTTATTATTGTATTCAAACCTTGTGTTTAAACGCGGTATAGAAGCATTTTATAAAGATGCAAAAGCGGTAGGCGTAGACTCAATTTTAGTGGCTGATGTGCCTTTACATGAATCTAAAATGTTTAGAAAATCAGCTATGGATAACGGTGTAGACCCAATTTTTATTGCAACACCAAATGCAGATGACGACACACTTCGCCAGTGCGCCTCTTACGGTCGTGGTTACACGTATTTACTATCGCGCGCTGGTGTTACCGGTACCGATACTAAAGCACAAATGCCAGCGGGTAATATTGTTACTAAATTAAAAGAATACCATGCAGCCCCTGCTCTTTTAGGGTTTGGCATTTCAACGCCAGATGATGTAAAAGCGGCTCTTAATGCAGGTGCAGCCGGTGCTATTTCAGGCTCTGCTGTGGTTAAAATTATTGAAGCTAACCTTAATGATTTACCAACAATGACCGCGCAACTAAAAGCATTTGTAGCCGATATGAAAGCAGCTACATCGCTTTAAGCCATCGCTATAAGCTAACTAGGGCGTGTTTTATACGCATTAAAAAAAGGGCATTTAAAATGCCCTTTTTTGTTTTTTAAAATCAAACGCTGTATCAATAACCAAACGTTTTAAAAAAGAAAATTAGTGAGCTTGGTGTTTACCCTCTAAAATCTCTTCAATAAATTTAGCATTAAATGCTTCTAAATCAGCTGGGCTTCGGCTCGTTACTAAGCCTTTATCTACACATACTTCTTGGTCAACCCAATTGGCACCTGCATTAATTAAATCACTTTTAATACTTGGAAAAGAGGTAATGGTACGGTCACGCAGTTTATTAATTTCAGCTAACAACCACGGAGCATGGCAAATTGCTGCAACGGGTTTATTTTTTTCTGCGCCAAAAAAGCCATCAATAAAGGCTTTAGCATCTTTATCTTGGCGTAAACTGTCTGGGTTAAATAAACCACCAGGTAGCATAAGCGCGTCGTAATCAGCGGGGTCTGCGTTTGTGACTAGTTTATCTACTGTTACTTTATCGCCCCACTTGTCTTCATCCCAGCCCGTAATTTGGCCTTCTTTAATTGATACTATTTCGATGTTTGCACCGGCATCAAGTAATGCGCTGCGTGGAGATAAAAGCTCACTTTGCTCAAACCCATCAGTGGCTAAAATTGCAATTTTTTTGCCTTGTAAACGCGTGCTTGTTTGTAATGTACTCATTGAGATCTCCTTATTTGATACCAACCTGCATAAATCTTTGAGCAATTTAACGAATTAAATCGCACTATAACGTCGTTAAAAACCTTTCATTTAGAACAACTAAATACGAAAAATTTTTGCCTAGTTCTAGCGTAATTTTCTTAACGTTCAATAGACCCCATATATAAGCGGACTGGTATTATTTAAAAATATGTTCGAAACACACAGTTAAACAGCATAATGCATGCCGATGGCAAGCAATTGAAAATAAAGGATTTAATGTAAGTGGGATTTATAATACCATGTAAATCATTTAGAGATTATGAATAATCTACATAGGTGCGAATTTATTTCCAGCTCATATAATTTAAAGCCACCAAACGCGAGGTGTAAAACCTCACCTACAACATATACCCGTAGGTGCGAATTTACTTCGCGCTCATGTAACTTATCTATCAATACGGGGTTTAAAACCTTAAATAGAATTAAAGTAGATCTTTTAACGCTTTAGCAGGCTTAAAAACCGCTTTATTAGCGCCTTCTATTTCAATTGCAGCACCTGTTTGCGGGTTACGTCCAGTACGCGCTGGGTAATAACTTAGTGCAAACGTACCAAAGCCATTTATTTGAACCTGATCACCCTCAGAAA
Source organism: Pseudoalteromonas sp. Z1A6 (assembly GCF_011378745.1). Lineage (NCBI taxonomy): Bacteria > Pseudomonadati > Pseudomonadota > Gammaproteobacteria > Alteromonadales > Pseudoalteromonadaceae > Pseudoalteromonas > Pseudoalteromonas sp. Z1A6. Next base: position 4,654 of record NZ_WTKW01000101.1, on the reverse strand, counting down.
GCGATTTAGTAATTACTTTTTGCAAGCTTGAAAGCGCCGCTTGAGAATCTTTTTTTGTTAATTCACTTTTGTGTGCAATGGCAGCAACGAGTTCTGCTTTATTCATTTTAGGCTCCTAAATACACGCCAAATCAGTGTTGGTTAAGCGTGGGAATATGATGATATAAAAAATACCAAACCAAATTGGCAATAAAGCCACGCAGGCTAAGGGTTACAGGGCAACAAGTCAACCTTGTAGTTGTTAAGCTTTATGTGGTAAAAAGCCTTTGACTCTTTTTTGTATAATTTAGGTAAGCTATGCACGCATTAATTGAATACATCCCACTCATACTGTTTTTTGCAGTTTTTAAGCTAGTCGATATTTACTGGGCTACCGGTTTATTAATGGCAACTACACTCATTCAAGTTGCTTATAGCTACTTTAAACATGGCTCTGTGCCAACTCGTCAGTGGATATTTTTTGGCATTGCTGCCGTGTTTGGTACGTTAACGCTGGTACTTCATGATGAGCAATACATAAAATGGAAAGCAACACTCATATACGCAGGTTTAAGCTTAACGTTACTTGTTAGCCGTTATGTACTTAAGAAAAATCTCGTTAAAAAAGCGCTTAGCTCAATCCTCGAAAATGCTAATGATACAAAACAAGCCATTGTAGTCCCAGAACCATTATGGGATAAGCTTAACCTAATGTGGGTTGCTATAACTGCTGGCATCGCAGCACTAAACATTTATATTGCATATAATTTCTCGCTCGACTTTTGGGTTAATTTTAAAGTGTTTGGTTTAATGGGTATTACCTTTGTGAGTATTTTTGCCACTATTATTGCCTTGTACAAATACCTCCCTAGTGAAGAAGAACCTGCAAAATAATTTTATAGATCACTTTGTAGATTACTAATCTCGTCATAAAAATGTCGTCTTAGCTTGATAGCTTATTAAAAAAACAAGTTGAGACGACCTTGAACGCCAATCAATATCGCTGGTTTGAATTTACCCTCATTTTTGTGTTACTACCCTTATTGGGTTTTGTATTACGCGAGTATTTAGCTAACTGGCTTATTCCTGCGCTTATTATTTTAATGAGCGTGTGTTGTATGTTGCTACTGGGCGATCCCCACTTTAAACGTTTTAGGCTTACAAGCCTTGGGCAATTTTCTGCTGTTAAAAAACGTGTGTTTAGCTTCTTTTTTTTAGGTGCACTGTTCTCAGGTATGTTTTACGGGATTATTCATCAGGGCAACTGGTTTACCCTTCCCCGCAACTCGTTTAATGATTGGCTTTTACTGTTGCTACTCTACCCAATACTGTCGGTTATTCCTCAAGAGTTAATATTCAGAACGTATTTTTTTCATCGTTATAAACGCATCATGCCCAAAAAAGCAGTGCGTATTGTAGTTAGTGCGAGTGTATTTGCGTTGGCGCATATTGTGTATGCAAATTGGATTGCAGTAGGTTTAGCATTTTTAGGTGGCTTACTGTTTGCCTATACCTACGCACAAAGCCGCTCAACCGTCGTGTGTGTTATTGAGCATAGTTTATGGGGGATATGGATGTTTACACTTGGGATCGGCAGCTACCTTAATTCAGGCGCATTTAACTAATATAACAAGCATTAAAAAATCCGATACTAGAAAACTAATATCGGATTTTGAATATTTCTAAAACCACTTAACTAATGGTTAAAATAACGATTCAAACTCACCATTTGGAAATAAAACACCAGGAATACCACGTACTGCAGTAACATCAGCTAGTTTAGTATCACCAAAATATAAACCGCCACTGTAATTACGGCCCTTTTGCTTTACATCTAACCAACGTCCATTTTCGCCTTTCGCTATTAGATTAATGTTGCCACTAACATCACGAATACGTAAATCTAACGCACGGTTTTTTATGCTAACAAATATATCTGTAGAGGTAAGTTCTGATAAGTTTTCAACATCGCCCACGTAAGCAAACTTAAAATCGCTTGCACCACTCAACGGAAAATCTAATTCAAAAGTAAATGCTAAATCGTCATTATCTTCACCAATAAAAGGCGAAGCCTCTACTGCAGTAATATGAAATGCAGTGTCTTGAATGTCACTTACGTAATCACCATTAAAATCAAAAGTAGATAACGTCGTAGACTCTTCACCTAATGAATTAACAAAGCGATTTAAGTTTAGTGATAAGTCACCTTCAAGTTTACCAGCGGCTTTATTGATAATTACATTGGTAGTTACCTGTGTAATACCTGTGTCGGCTTCTGGATTTAATTCACTTTGAGCATCTATACCATCAAACTGAATTAGCAACTCACTTACATCTACACTTAATACCGTAGCACCATTTGTAATCGTTGCGCTCATCACACCTTCAATTTTATTACCTAATACACCACTTACTCTAAATGTTGGAATTGATAAATCAATTGTTATAGGTAAATCATCATATGTGCCAGTTATAGCCCAAGTATAAGGTGATTGGCTGTAATCAATATCTAAGTCACGAAGTTTATATTGTCCTGATGGTGTAGAGCCATCAGCTAGTGGTGAATAATTTGTAATAACTTCGTTTAAAGCATTAGTAAGTGCATCAAGTGTTCTTTGTGTGTCTTCATCAAACGCACTTTCAAGCTCAGCGAATTTTGCGTCTAATTCATCTGAATAGCTTTTTTCTTGAAGTCTTGCTGCACCTATAATATTTCGTGTATCAACAAGTAACTCTCTTGAATCTAAGCTTTGAACTTCTGTTGAGCGAGCCTGCCAATTTGTAAATGTAGTTACACTTGCAATCGTTTGCTTAACTTGACCAGCTACATTTTGCAGTAAAGCATTACCTTGGTCGCTAAATAAGTTATCTGTAACATACTGCGCTGCTAAATCGCTATAATCTTGCCATGCTTGCTGGTCAGTCTCTAAGTTAGTAAATGCATTAAAAGCACTTTCAACACTAAACGAACTATCAGCAACACCAGCTAAAATTGCCGCGTAAGTAAATGCATTAGTAACCATTTCTGCTTCAACACTTGCATTTAAATTGCTGTGCGTTAAATGATAAAAAGGCGTGGCTGATAAACTAGCTTGCGTAGCACTAAAGCCTTCATCTGTAATTGCTTTACTCAATGGCGATAAATAAACCGTATTTACACCTGGTGCACTAAATGCATCTGCTTTGTAATTAAGAGTAACGGCTGTCAATTCTTGGTAGTCTATTAAACGGTTTGCGTTTAAGTCATTTACATCACCACGAACTGTTCTGCCACAACCTGTAAAGCGAGGACAAGGTAGAGCAGTATCACTCGGTATAAACTCAAAACTATTAAAAGTAAGTGGAGTTACACTTACACTCGCAGTATTGATGTTTTCGACTTCAATTGATTCTTGCACCACCCCGTCGCTATCTAAAACATTAAGCGTGCCCTGTGGTGATTGCCAATTAGATACATAAAAACTCACAGAAGAAGATGTAGCAATCTCACTCACTGCAACAGATTCTGAACTGTCACTGTCTGATGAAGAACCACAACCTACCAATGCAATAGCTACCCCTAAGGGTATAATTTGTTTTAACATCTTCATTCCTTAAAACTTAATGTTCACGTACCAATTCACATTAGCATAATAGGCTTTATCTAAATCTAGGCTATCAGTTTGTAAATTAAGACCAAAATACTCGTTTTCTATACCAACTAAAAATGCTTCACTTTTTGTCTCATAGCCTGCCTGTACTTTCCAATGATCCCAAAAGTGTATACGGCCTTTTAATTGGCTGAACGTGTCTTTGTCGTAACGTTTTAAAGTTAACTGAGTCGAAAATCGGTCGTTTATTCTGTAATCGGCAAATGCTTGTAGTCGCATTTCCATTTCTAAATCATGAGATACCGTATTTCCAAATGCAGATGTTTTTAATGAAACTGTTGGCTGAGTAATAATATCGCCGTTGTCATCTTCGCTAAATGGAATTTCAGTAGTTTGACCTTTTACAGAGCCGCTGTCTTCGTACTCTGTTTTATAGAGTAAATCTTTTACGCTAAAACCAACTTGAAGCTCATCATTTACTTGCCAATCAGCAAAAATATCTAGGCTATAGCCAAGCCCTTCAGGTTTTTGTGAAGGTGAAAACTTTTTAAATAATATGTCTTTTGAAAAGTTGTAATCGACAGTTACAGCGCCTTCAACTTCATCACTATAAATTTCACCATTTACAGTGGCATCTTGATAGTGCGAGCTGGCAAAAACAGAAAGTTTAGGTGTTATTGTTAATGCATTTTTATCTAAAAATTTAAAATCATAAGATACAAATACACCGTTAGACGTTGCTTGTTTAGCATCAAGGTAATATGTATAAAATCTATCTTCAAACTCTAGATCATTTTTTTCGGTATGAGTATATTTGGCTGTATCAGGATCAAAGTTAAGAACATAGTCGTAACGACTTTGTAAACCTACCTTAAAATTACCGTAGCCAACACCTACTTCAAATATATTATAGGTGAATGCACTGTCACCCGATTTTAATGGAGCATCAAAATCATCTACAAAGGCTTGTACTGGTTGTGCTTCTGTATAAATTTCTGCGTCAAAGTGGGTAAAAATTTGAAATTGGTTATCTGCGGAAGCAAGAGGAGAAATAAAAGCTGTTGAAAATCCTAACAAGAGAATTT
>NZ_WTKW01000100.1:0-12775 GCF_011378745.1 Pseudoalteromonas sp. Z1A6 | reverse complement strand
AAACTGGGCTTTTTGTTTATTAAATGTAATTGCTAGTCAATGTCTATCAATTACATTTAATAAACGCTTAAAGCTAGTGAAATACTAGCCAAAAACTAAATCTCGTTTACGCACTTACTTAGCGAGCACGGAATACGATACGACCCTTTGATAAATCGTAAGGAGTCATTTCTACCGTTACTTTATCGCCGGTTAAAATACGGATATAGTTTTTGCGCATTTTGCCTGAAATATGAGCCACAACTACGTGACCATTTTCTAGCTCAACTCGGAACATTGTATTTGGTAAAGTATCAAGGACTGTCCCTTGCATTTCGATTACGTCTTCTTTCGCCATGTTTAGCGTAACACCTCTTTAATAGTTAAACGCTGCAGATTTTGCCCAAAATACTCCAATAAGTAAAGGCGCAGGGGCTATATTTGCAAATTAAATAGCCACCCACTCATCATTGAGCTGTTTTTGAGCTGGTAAAAACTGAGTTTTGTACTTCATTTTGTCGCATTCATCAATTTGATAGCCTAAGTACACGTATTGCTTATTTTGCTCTTTAGCAAACTTAATTTGCTCTAATATCATTACCGAGCCTAAGCTATAGTGTTCAAAGTCGGGGTCAAAAAAAGTATAGATTGCTGAAATAGCGCTGTTCATACAATCAGTTACAGCAACGGCAACTAAAGTATCTTCATGCCATAGTTCAATAAATGTGATTTTAAGCCAACTGCAAAGTAAAAAACTTTGAAACTGTTCTTTTTCAGGAGGATACATACTTCCGTCTTGATGACGCATAGATATGTACTTGCTATAAAGTGGATAGTATTCAGGTCGCTCTTGCGTTGAAAATTTTACCTCAAACTGTGTTTTTGCTTTGTTTAGTTTACGTTTTTGCGATTTTGAGGGTATAAAGTCTTGTGCTAATACACGTACAGAACTACATGCGCTGCATATTGGGCAGTGCGGACGGTATATTTGGTTACCACTGCGACGAAATCCCAAGCCTAATAAAGACTCAAATTTGTCGGTGCTGTAGCAACTAGGGTCAAGAATAACTAAAAGTTGCTCGCGTCTGTTGGGTAAATAACTACAGTCAAACTCTTGGGTTAAACCAACACGAGCCGGAAGTTGCTCATTCATAGATTGCGTCAAGTTCTTGTGGCTCCCACATAATAGGGTTAACAGTATAGTTATGTGCAGCTTTTAGTTTAGTCAAAAATGTGGAACGGGGGATTACTTGTGCACCTAGGGTCATTAAATAAGGATTTTCTAGCTGGCAATCAATAAAGTGTGCATCATGGCGTTTAAGCCAATTTACCAGTGCCCACATAGCAAGCTTAGAGCAATTGGTTTGATGATGAAACATAGACTCACCACAAAATACACCATTTTGCATTATGCCGTATAAGCCACCTGCAAGCTCTCCGTTACTCCACACCTCTAAACTATGTGCAATGCCTGCATTGTGCGCGTTAACGTAAGCGTCGAGCATGTCAGAGGTGATCCAGGTGCCATCGGTATCAATGCGTTGATCGCGACAGGCTTCTATCACTTCCTCAAAGGCATTATTAATGGTTACTCTAACAGGGTGTTTTTTTAAATGCTTACGCAGGCTCTTACTTATATGAAAATCATTAAGCTCAAAAATGCCTCGTTCGCTCGGCGACCACCACATAATAGGCTCATCTTCACTAAACCAAGGGAATACTCCGCTTTTGTAGGCATTACTTAGGCGAGGCAAACTCAAATCTCCGCCAATTGCTAACAAGCCATCAGGGGATTCTAATGCGTATTCCGGATTGGGGAATGCTATATCGTTTTCGCTTAGTTGGTATAGCTGATTTCTCATACAGTACTTATTTTATAATTGATCGTAAAAGTGTAACTATATTTTAGACATAAAAAAAGGGCTGAATAATCAGCCCCTCTAAATTATTTTGACCGCTTATAGATTATCTAAGAAACGTTCAGCATCAAGTGCAGCCATACAGCCTGTACCCGCAGATGTGATTGCTTGACGGTAAATGTGGTCTGACACATCACCTGCAGCAAAAACGCCTTCTACGCTTGTTTGAGTCGCGTTACCGTGAAGACCAGACTCTACAACTAAGTAGCCATCTTTCATTTCTAGTTGACCAACAAACATATCGGTATTTGGCTTGTGACCAATAGCAATAAATACGCCGGCTAAATCTAGCTCTTCAGTTGCATCAGAGTGTGCATCTTTAATACGTACGCCTGTTACGCCCATTTGGTCGCCTAATACTTCGTCAAGCGTGCGGTTGTAATGCATTACAACGTTACCGTTTGCTGCTTTTTCAGCAAGGCGGTCAGCAAGTATTTTTTCACTGCGGAAACTATCACGACGGTGAATAACATGTACTTCGTCAGCAATGTTAGATAAGTAAAGCGCTTCTTCAACCGCTGTATTACCACCACCCACAACTGCTACTTTTTGACCTTTATAGAAAAAGCCGTCACATGTAGCACAGGCCGAAACACCACGGCCTTGGAAATTAGTTTCTGACTCTAAGCCTAAGTATTTAGCAGATGCACCGGTTGCAATGATTAATGCATCACATGTGTAAGTACCTTGGTCGCCAGTTAGTGTGAAAGGGCGCTTAGATACATCTACTTTATTAATGTGATCAAATATGATTTCAGTTTCAAAGCGCTCAGCATGCTCTTTCATACGATCCATTAACGCAGGGCCTGTTAAACCGTGTGCATCACCAGGCCAGTTTTCAACTTCAGTTGTGGTTGTTAATTGGCCACCTTGTTGAATGCCTGTAATTAAAACAGGGTTTAAATTTGCACGTGCTGCATATACTGCGGCAGTATAACCAGCTGGGCCAGAGCCTAAAATTAGTAGCTTACAATGTTTTGCTTCAGTCATTATTTTTCCTAAACGTTTAATACGGTGTTCAATATGCTCATTAATGCGCTTGATTCTAAGAAAAACAAGGCAGATGTAAACAAAATCCGCGATTATTTTTTTTCTTAAATCGAAAAGCTGTGCAGTATTGTGTACTAGAGTTCTTTGCTTTTACAGTTAAAATGCCTAAGTAGCTCAATAAATAGACTAACAGGCAACAAAACAGCGTTATTTCATGACCCCTTTGATTTTTTTTGTTATGTTTTACCTAATTTTATTTGTCACTGATAGATTATGTGACCTAAGCAAATAGGCAACTATGTTATTTTGGCAGGAAAAACCCGCATTCGGGTTGACTTCAAAAGACGTTAACGTCTTAACCAATGCGCAAGATTACCGAACGCAATTGCTACGCTTGATAGCGAACGCAAAAAAACGAATTTATATTACGGCGTTGTATTTACAAGATGACGAAGCGGGTCGCGAAATTTTAGAAGCGCTGCATCGTGTGTCATTGGCAAACCCGGCACTTGAGGTAAAAGTGCTGGTGGATTTTCATCGTGCGCAACGTGGTTTAATTGGCGCAGATAAATCAGACGGCAACGCAAGCTTATACTGTGACGATTTAGAAAAGTTTAAATCGAACGTACAAGTGTATGGCGTACCTGTAAAAGCTAAAGAGCTTTTTGGTGTATTGCATTTAAAAGGTTTTGTAATTGACGACACCTTACTTTACAGCGGTGCAAGCTTAAACAACGTGTACTTGCAATACAATGAGCGCTACAGGCTTGATCGTTACTTTTTAATAACACAGAGCGAACTGTGTGACTCAGTAGTTGATTTTATTGAAACAAAGCTGCTTAGTTCAGTGGCTGTGCCGCGCATAGACACACGTCCGCTTAAGCGTTTGCACGACTTTAAACTTGATCAAAAGCAATTAATGCGCGATTTAAAAGTCGCAAGTTATAACGCAGCAGAGCAGCTAAATACGCAAGCATTAGGTATTCGCTTGTTTTTAGGGCTTGGGCGTCGTAATAACGAGTTAAATCGTTTAATAAAAGCGTTGTTTGATACAACAGAACAAGAACTTATATTGTATACGCCATACTTTAATTTTCCGGCACCGCTTATGCGATCACTGCGCCGATTATTAAAGCAAGGTAAGCAAGTGACTATTGTTGTAGGCGATAAAACAGCAAATGACTTTTATTTACCGCCAAGCGAGCCGTTTAGTAAAATAGGGGCATTACCTTATTTATACGAAACTATTTTGCATAAATTTGTAAAAACGCAAAAGCGCCATATCGACAACGGTAATTTAAATGTGTATCTGTGGAAAGATGAAAGCAATTCGTTTCATTTAAAAGGTATTTGTTCAGATAGAACAAAACATTTACTGAGCGGGCATAACTTAAATCCGCGTGCATGGGGTCTTGATATCGAAAACGGTATTTTAATAGAAGATCCAGAGCAAACAATTATGGACGCTATTGATAACGAAAAGCAGGAAATTTTACAACACTGTCGACGTTTAACTGGCCCAGATGATTTAGAAACGATGGACGATTACCCGCAGCCAGTTAAAAAATTACTAGGCCAAGCTAAGCGTGTAAAAGTCGATTTTATTATCAAGCGTTTTATCTAATGTAATTGGTATAAATCTAAAATTTAGACACAAAAAAAGCAGCTAATTAGCTGCTTTTTTAATGCTTATACCTAAATAATTACTTAGGTATAAGCGGTAACAATAGTAGTTACGCGTTTTCTACTGCAGTGCGTGGGTCAACATATTCCATGTTGAACGCTTCAGCTACTTCTTTGTAAGTTACTTGGCCTTTAATTACGTTTAAGCCTTTTAAGAAGTGAGCGTCATCTAGTAATGCCTTTTTATAACCTTTGTTTGCAAGGTTAATGATGAAAGGCAATGTTGCATTATTAAGTGCAAACGTAGATGTACGAGGAACAGCGCCTGGCATGTTAGCAACACAGTAGTGAACAACTTCATCAACGATGAAAGTAGGATCAGCATGCGTAGTTGCTTTAGAAGTAGCAATACAGCCACCTTGGTCGATTGCAACGTCAACAATTGCAGAACCAGGTTTCATTGCTTTAATGTGTTCAGCAGTTACTAGTTTAGGTGCAGCAGCACCTGGAATTAGTACGCCACCAATTACTAAGTCAGCTTCTAGAACGTGTTTTTCTAGTGCATCAGCAGTTGAGTAAATAGCTTTTACTTTATTACCAAATTGCGCGTCTAGTGCACGTAAAACGTCGATGTTACGGTCAAGTACTACAACTTCAGCACCCATGCCAACAGCCATAAGTGCAGCACTACGACCAACCATGCCGCCGCCAATTACAACAACTTTAGCAGCTTCAACGCCAGGTACGCCACCTAGTAGCATGCCACGACCGTGGTTAGATTTTTCTAGCGCTTGAGCACCAGCTTGAATAGACATACGACCAGCAACTTCACTCATAGGAGCAAGAAGCGGTAAACCACCGCGAGAGTCAGTTACAGTTTCGTATGCAATACAAATAGCTTTGCTTTTTACAAGGTCTTCAGTTTGTGGAAGATCAGGGGCAAGGTGAAGGTAAGTGAAAAGAATTTGGTCTTCACGTAACATTGCACGTTCAACAGCTTGTGGTTCTTTTACTTTTATAATCATGTCTGCTTTAGCGAAAACGTCAGCAGCAGTTGCTAAAATTTCAGCACCCGCTAGCGTGTAATCTTCGTTAGTAAAACCAATGCCCATACCTGCATCAGTTTCTACAATCACTTGGTGACCGTGGTTTACTAATTCACGAACACTCGCAGGAACCATACCTACACGGTATTCATGGTTTTTAATTTCTTTAGGAACACCAATAATCATAACTTTTGCCTTATTAAGAACGGATTAACATTTTTCACTATTATATTCATCATAAGGGCGTGTGTCTCACCTTTTTTAAAGTCAAATCTAGTGTTATCATCTATATAACAAAAATAAACAGCATAAAAAACTAGTTGGTACTATGCATCAATTATTAGATAGAATTGACCGTAAAATTTTAATGGAATTACAACATGATGGACGCCTTTCAAATGTTGAACTGGCCAGACGAGTTGGCCTAAGCGCCACGCCCTGTCTGGAGCGAGTGAAAAAGCTTGAGCGAGAAGGCTACATCCTTGGCTACAAAGCAGTGGTCGATCCAGCTAAGCTTGGACAAGGTTTATCGGTGTATGTAGAAGTAACAATTACTAAAACATCTCCCGACGTATTTGATGAGTTTAGTGCAGCCGTTAAAAAGCATGAAGAAATTATAGAATGTCATTTGGTATCGGGTAATTTTGATTTTTTACTTAAAACGCGCGTAAATGATATGTCAGAATATCGTGGTGTATTAGGCGACATATTATTAAAACTGCCTAACGTAAGTGAAAGCCGAACTTATGTAGTAATGGAAGAAGTAAAAGGCGAAGAAGGGGTCATTATCCGCCCTTACATTGCTTAATATTATTTATAGTGCAGCTACAATATTAGTTGTTAATTTTTAAGCTAGCTAAAATCAATCTTCGAAGATCTAAACATGATGCGCTCAAATTATAAAAACTTGTTCATAATCAGGCCATGAAGGTTAAGATAAAGTGCAACAAATTGCATTTCCTGCTAAGGTATTTGACTGCAAAGCAAGTGCGAATAGAATAATAAAGAGGGATAGGAAACTATGCGCCTAAACGGTGTGCAAAGACTATTAGAAACAGGGCTGATTATCAGCACCTTTATGGCAATATTTATTTTATGTGCCTTAATCAGCTTTGATCCAGCAGATGCTGCATGGTCGCAAACTAGTTTTAGCGAAGTAAGCAACATCACAGGAGCAGCCGGTGCATGGATAGCCGACATTTTATTACTCACATTTGGTTGGCTGGCCTACTTAGTGCCTGCGGCCATTCAGTTATTTGGTTATTTGTTATTTAAACAACCTCACCGTATTTTACAGCTTGATTACACCACCTTAGCGCTACGTGTGATTGGTTTTGCTTTATTTATTACTTCAGCGACGGCTATTAGTAGTATCAATTTTGACGATATTTATAACTTTTCATCTGGTGGGGTAGTGGGCGATGTTATTGCATCAGCGATGATGCCTGCATTTAACTTTACCGGTACATCTATATTATTGCTGTGTTTCTTTTTTGCAGGTTTAACATTACTAACCGGCGTATCGTGGGTTGATTTTGTAGATTACCTTGGCGATTTAATGGTTAAGCTTTACCGCTTTATTGTATCGTACGCAAAAGGCTGGATGCACCGAGAACACGCTGCAGGCAAAGTAAATAATAACGATGAAGCTGACGCTCACTTTGAAGACGATATTCATGAGCAAATAGAGCTACCTACATCAGATAAAAAAGCAGATAAACAAAAAGCAATTAATAAACCGCAAACGCCATTTAGCGAGCCACAAATTAGTGACGACTTTATGCCGTTTGATGAGCTTGACGACATACTCGATCAAGAGATTGGCTTTAGCGCCATAGACGATGAGCCAATGGATACAGAAGCTGCATTAAATGCGCTAGACCAAAGCCCTGTTATAGAGCCAGAAAAACCAGTTACAACGGTGGTATCGCCAGCTAGGCCTATGCCTAAGCCAAAACCTGCGTATCAACCGCCGCCAACGGCTAAAGAAAAGTTTGAGCAATTACTAACGCAAGAGCCACCACCGGGGCCATTACCGTCGCTAGACTTACTCGACAGACCGGATAAAGCTAAAAACCCTATTTCGCAAGAAGAGCTCGATACAGTATCGCGCCTAGTAGAGACAAAATTACTCGACTTTAACGTACAAGCTAAAGTTGTTGCTGTATACCCAGGGCCAGTTGTTACACGTTTTGAGCTAGATTTAGCACCCGGTATTAAAGTATCTAAAATTACAGGCTTAGCTAAAGACTTAGCCCGTTCGCTTTCGGCTATTAGTGTACGTGTTGTAGAAGTTATACCGGGTAAAACATATGTAGGTATTGAGCTTCCTAACAAACACCGTGAAATAGTACGTTTGTCAGAAGTAATAAACGCGCCTAAATTTGAGCAAAACCCGTCGCCACTTACCATGGTGTTAGGTAAAGACATTGCCGGTCAGCCTGTCTGTGCTGACCTTGGTAAAATGCCACACTTATTAGTAGCAGGTACAACCGGTTCAGGTAAATCAGTGGGCGTTAATGTCATGATAGTAAGCTTACTGTACAAATCGGGTCCTGACGATGTACGTATGATCATGATTGACCCTAAAATGCTTGAGCTTTCAGTATACGAAGGTATTCCGCACTTATTGTGTGAAGTAGTGACCGACATGAAAGAAGCAGCTAACGCACTGCGTTGGTGTGTAGGCGAAATGGAACGCCGTTATAAATTAATGTCAGCATTAGGTGTACGTAACTTAAAAGGTTACAACCAAAAAGTGCTTGAAGCCAAAGAAGCGGGTTACCCAATTCTTGACCCATTATTTAAAGACACCGATGGCATGAAAGAAGGCCCAGACGAGCTAGGTAAATTACCAAGTATTGTTGTAGTAATTGACGAATTTGCCGACATGATGATGATTGTAGGTAAAAAAGTAGAAGAACTTATTGCACGTATTGCCCAAAAAGCACGTGCGGCTGGTATTCACTTAATACTGGCAACTCAGCGCCCATCGGTTGATGTAATTACAGGTTTAATTAAAGCAAATATACCAACACGTATGGCGTTTCAGGTATCAAGTAAAATAGACTCGCGTACCATACTTGACCAGCAAGGCGCAGAAAACTTACTGGGTATGGGCGATATGCTTTATTTACCACCAGGCACTAGCGTACCTGAGCGTGTGCATGGCGCGTTTGTAGACGACCATGAAGTACATGCCGTAGTAAACGATTGGAAAGCGCGTGCAAAACCAAATTACGTTGATGAAATACTCAATGGCGATGCAAGCGAGGATATTTTATTACCAGGTGAAGCAAGCGAAAACGCAGACGAAGAAAACGATCCGCTATACGACGAAGCCGTGTCGTTTGTAATCGAAACCGGCAAAGTATCAGTTTCGTCAGTACAACGTAAACTACGTGTTGGTTATAACCGAGCAGCACGCTTAGTAGAACAAATGGAAACATCGGGTATCGTGAGTTCACCAGGTCATAACGGTGCTCGCGATGTATTAGTACCTAATGGAGCAAATTCATGAAAAAAGTTAACGCCTTATTATTAGTGTTAGGCAGCGTACTTGCCGCACCAAGCTTTGCTGACGACAGCCAAGCATTACAAGACAGACTTGCTACTTTAAAAAGCTTTAAAGCGCAGTTTGCACAAAAAGTAACAGATAAAGAAGGCCAAGCAGTGATGCAAGGCGAGGGTACAATAGCCCTTCAACAGCCTATGATGATTCGCTGGCAGCAAACTAATCCAGACGATACGTTATTTGTATCAAACGGCGATAAAACATATTACTTCGACAGCTTTGCTGAGCAAGTAACGATTATGAAAACCAGCAGCCTAATCGATTCAACACCATTTGTGCTACTTACATCTAAAGACCCAGCACAGTGGGAAAAATACAGCGTACTTGCAACAAGTACAGGCTTTAGCGTAACGCCAAATAAAGGCGTAGAAAGCCAAGTAGAACAACTTGATATAGCGTTTGCAGATAACGAACAAGGCCTTGCTAAATTAGTAGTTACCGACAACTCAGGGCAGCTATCGTCATTTACGTTTAACGATGCACAAGTTAATACACAGCTTGATAAGAGCACTTTTGAATTTACGCCTCCTGAAGGTGTTGAAATAGACGATCAGAGTAACGGTGAGTAATTTAGGATTTAATTTTGGGCCCGATGTACGCCCACTTGCCGCGCGTATGCGCCCTACAACGCTTGATGAGTACATTGGTCAACAGCATTTATTAAGTGCTGACAAACCATTGCATCAAGCCATTGTAGCGGGGCGCTGCCATAGTTTAATTTTATGGGGCCCGCCGGGTGTAGGTAAAACAACACTTGCGCAAATAATTGCCAACCATGCAGATGCCTCACTTATTCAAATGTCGGCGGTAACCGCAGGCATAAAAGATATACGCGACAGCGTAACGCAAGCGCGCGATAACCTAGAAAGCCGTGGCCAACGCACCCTTATGTTTGTTGACGAGGTGCACCGCTTTAATAAATCTCAGCAAGATGCGTTTTTACCGCACATTGAAGACGGCACCTTTATATTTGTAGGTGCAACCACCGAAAACCCCTCGTTTGCCCTTAACAACGCTATATTGTCGCGTGCACGTGTGTATGTATTAAAATCGCTTGCCGATGCCGACTTATACACCGTAATAGAGCGCGCACTTAAACAAGACGAGCAGCTAAGCCAAAAACGCATCACTATTGCCGACAACGCTAAAAAGGCATTGTGCCAAGCAAGTGGTGGCGATGCCCGAAAAGTACTAAATTTACTTGAACAAGCGGTTGATTTAACAACCGAGCAAAACGGTCAATACAATGTAGACGAGCACGTACTTAGCCAAGTGTTACCTACTCATTTAGCTAAATACGATAAAGGCGGCGATGAATTTTACGATTTAATCTCAGCCTTTCATAAATCAGTACGTGGCAGCTCTCCTGATGGTGCATTGTATTGGTATTGTCGAATTTTAGCCGGTGGCGGTGACCCTCTATACGTAGCAAGGCGATTACTTGCTATTGCCACAGAAGACATTGGCAACGCCGATCCGCGCGCAATGGAAGTGGCGTTAAATGCGTGGGATATATTTCAGCGAGTAGGCCCTGGCGAAGGTGAGCGCGCTATTGCACAAGCCACATTGTATTTAGCCAGTGCACCCAAAAGTAATGCGGTGTATATGGCGTTTAATCAAGCCAAGCAGGATGCTCAAAACGAACCAAGTTACCCAGTGCCAGAGCATTTACGCAATGCCCCAACCAACTTAATGAAAGACTTAGGTTACGGCGCTGAATACCGTTATGCGCATAATGAAGAAGGCGCATTTGCCGCAGGTGAAAAATACTTACCACCAGAAATGGACGGCAAAGAATATTACTTACCGAGCGAGCGCGGACTTGAGCAAAAAATTAAACAAAAACTCGATTACCTAAAAGAGCGCGATGCGCAAAGCCCACTTAGACGATACGAAAATGATTAAACTTTATATGATGATCGCCCTTGGCGGAGCCTCAGGTGCGTGTTTACGGTTTTTTATTAGCGAAAGCATGCTAAAACTCCTCGGTAGGGGATTCCCTTTTGGCACGTTGACGGTTAATATTCTGGGTTCATTGTTAATGGGCATTTTGTACGGTTTGATAGATAAAGAAATTATCACCGCAAGCCCCGCCAAAACCCTTATCGGTATTGGCTTTTTAGGTGCATTAACCACCTTTTCAACATTCTCAATGGACTCGTTGTTGTTATTACAACAAGGTCACTTTATTAAAATGGCCCTCAATATCATCTTAAACGTGATGGTGTGTATTTTTATGGCTTGGCTGGGCCTTCAGCTAGTAATGCAAAAAGGTTAAAAAACTAACATGTTAGATTCTAAATTTTTACGTCAAGACATCGAACAAACTGCAGCACGTTTAGCGGCGCGCGGTTACGAACTCGATGTAGCGACGGTAACGGCACTTGAAGAAAAACGCAAAACATTACAAGTAAAAACGCAAGAACTTCAAAGTCAACGTAATGCAAGCGCAAAAGCAATTGGTCAAGCCAAAGCAAAAGGCGAAGACGCACAGCCACTACTTGATGCAGTGGCTAACTTAGGCAGCGAGCTTGACGCCGCTAAAACTGAGCAAGATGAAGTATTAGCCGCGATTAACGACATTGCTTTAGCAATTCCAAACTTGCCAGACGAGTCGGTACCTGCCGGTAAAGACGAAGACGACAACGTTGAAATTTTAACGTGGGGCACGCCTAAAAAATTCGATTTTGAAGTAAAAGACCACGTAGATGTAGGGCAAGACCTAAACGGCTTAGACTTTGAAATGGGCGTTAAAATTAGTGGCGCACGCTTTACCGTAATGCGCGGTCAAGTAGCGCGTATGCACCGTGCACTAACGCAATTTATGCTAGATACACATGCAGACAAAAACGGCTACACAGAGATGTATGTACCGTACTTAGTAAATAGCGCTAGCCTTTATGGCACAAGCCAATTACCTAAATTTGCGGGAGATTTGTTCCACACATTAGGCCTTGTAAACGACGATGGCGAACAACAAGCCGGCTTTAGCTTAATTCCTACAGCAGAAGTACCGCTTACAAACAGCGCCCGCGACGAAATTTACGACGAAAGCGATTTACCAATTCGTTTAGTTGCCCACACTCCGTGCTTTAGAAGTGAAGCAGGCAGCTATGGCCGCGATACTCGTGGCTTAATTCGTCAACACCAGTTTGATAAAGTTGAACTTGTACAGCTTGTAAAACCAGAAGACTCAATGGCAACACTTGAAGAGTTAACAGGTCACGCAGAGCAAATACTACAAGCGCTTGAACTTCCGTACCGTAAAGTAATTTTATGTATGGGCGACATGGGCTTTGGCTCAGCTAAAACATACGATTTAGAAGTATGGTTACCTGCGCAAGACACATACCGCGAAATTTCATCATGTTCAAACATGGCAGATTTTCAGGCGCGTAGAATGCAAGCACGTTTTCGCCGTGAAGGTGTTAAAAAGCCAGAGTTACTACATACACTAAATGGTTCAGGCTTAGCCGTTGGCCGTACACTCGTAGCCATACTAGAAAACTACCAACAAGCCGATGGCACAGTAGTAGTACCAGAAGTATTACGCCCATACATGGGTGGACTTGAAGTGATTGGTAAACAATAAAAATCAAGTTTAAAGCTTTAAGAGAAAAGCCGCTGTTTGTAATAAACAGCGG
>NZ_WTKW01000010.1:0-28199 GCF_011378745.1 Pseudoalteromonas sp. Z1A6 | reverse complement strand
AAAGCACCCTAAGGTGCTTTTTTTAACTAAACAGCAATAATTACTTCTTGCTGGCAAGTGCACCAAAGCGCTTGTTGAAGCGATCAACACGTCCGCCAGTGTCTAAAACTTTTTGCTTACCAGTGTAAAACGGGTGACACGCAGAACATACGTCTAAGTGAATGTCTTTACAAAGAGTTGAGCTAGTTTCGAATTTATTTCCACATGAACATGTTGCAGAAATTACTTCGTACTTAGGGTGAATACCTTCTTTCATAGGAACCTCTAGTTAAGGCCGCATCGCTCTCCAAACCCGGAGTTTGGCACCATACGTCGTTAAAACAAATTTGTTGGTGGCGGATTTTATCCAACAACCTTCCCCCACACAAGTATTTATTTATATTTTTGCCAAAAAAGTGAACAATCTCTTTCTCAAGCACTATTGCTAGTAGGTTTTTAGCGTTATTTTTAGTACATTACAGCATTAATTTTACGGGTTGAGTTGTTATGAGTTTTGTTGAAGTTGCTATTAAAGTCCCGCTTCCACGCACCTTTGATTATAAAATAGAAGAACAGCTCAGTGGCTTATCAATTCCCTTACTACCTGGCATGCGAGTTTTGGTACCTTTTGGTAATCAAAAAAAAGTAGCGGTTGTTTTGGGTATTAAAAGCAGTACCGACGTCCCTTTAAATAAAATTAAAAATATTATAGAGGTAATAGACGACGCCCCTATTTTAAGTGCCCAGCATTTAGAACTCCTTAGCTTTACTGCCCGCTATTATTGCTATCCATTAGGCGAAACTATTCATATAGCGCTACCTGGTGCACTTCGCCAAGGTGAATCGCCTGATAAAACCAGTATTAATATGGTTGCCCTGACAGAAAAAGGTGCAAAAGTACCGTCATTAAAAGCTAAAACACAGCTCAACCTATTAAAGCAGTTATCGCAATCAGGTAAGTCATCATTAACTGAGTTAAAAGCACTGGGCTTTAGTAAAAAAACAATAGATAGCTTAATAGATAAAGAACTCATAACACAAACTATTGAGCACGATAACCAATGGCAAAGTGTTGCTCCAACCGTCGGTAGTAAACCAGTACTTAATAAAGAACAAGCGGTTGCTTGCACAGCTATAAATCAAAGTACTGGCTTTAGCAGCTTCTTATTAGAAGGCGTAACGGGCAGCGGTAAAACCGAAGTGTATTTACAGTGCCTAGAAGAAGTACTCAAACGTGGCGAGCAAGCCCTCGTACTCGTGCCCGAAATCGGCCTAACACCACAAACCGTAAACCGTTTTCGCCGCCGCTTTCCTGATACACCCATTATGCTTTGGCACTCAGCACTTACCGACAACGAACGTTTACAAACATGGCGTTTTTGCGAAAAAGGCAGTTGTGCGATAGTTATTGGCACACGTTCGAGTATTTTTCTGCCATTTTTAAAACTCGGTATGATTGTTGTTGATGAAGAACACGACTCGTCATTTAAACAACAAGATACCCTTCGTTACCATGCTCGTGATTTAGCCGCTTACAGAGCTTTTCAGCATAAAATCCCGCTTATATTAGGCAGCGCCACACCCGCGCTTGAAACACTTCACAAAGCAATTAATAACAAATACCAGCTATTAAGTTTAACGGAGCGTGCGCAAACAGCGACTGACAATCAGTTTAAGTTACTCGATATGAAAGGTCAGCCCGACCAAGCAGGTATTGCACATGCAAGTCTTGCTACTATGCGTCAGCACTTAAATCGCGGTAAACAGGTTATGGTATTTTTAAATCGCCGAGGTTTCTCACCCACCCTTATTTGCCATGAGTGCGGTTGGTTGAGCGAGTGTAAACGATGCAGTACCAGCGCTACATTTCATAAAGCGATTGGGCAAATGATCTGTCATCACTGTGGCGACCAGTACCCTGTCCCTCACCAATGCCCTGACTGTGGAAGTACGCAAATATTTCCTAACGGTAAAGGCACAGAGCAAATTGAAGAGTTTTTATCGACCGAATTCCCTGATACACCTGTTACTCGTATAGACCGCGATTCAACTCGCCGTAAAGGTAGCCTTGAAAAAGCACTTGATGAAATAAACCTAGGCGGCGCACGCATTTTAGTGGGCACACAAATGCTTGCCAAAGGCCATCACTTTGCAGATGTAAGCCTTGTTATAATTTTAGATGTAGATAGCGGCTTATACTCATGCGACTTTAGAGCGACAGAGCATTTAGCGCAATTAGTCACCCAAGTAGCGGGGCGTGCTGGACGTTCAGGTGAGCCTGGTCAAGTGTTATTACAAACACACTTTCCAGAACACCCTCTTTTGCAAGACTTAGTTAATAATGGTTACCAAGACTTTGCCCGCTTTGCTCTTAGTGAGCGCGATGATGCTGACTTACCGCCCATTACAAATATGGCCATTGTGCGTGCACAAGGACATAGTATTAAACTAGTCGTCGATTTTTTGACGGATTTGGTTCCTGTGAATGGGGTATCTGGTATACAATTGCTCGGTCCGATCCCTGCCCCACTTGAAAGAGTCGCAGGTATGTATCGTTTTCAATTGCATATTCAAGCGCAAGATCGTCGCATATTACATCAGTACCTTGCGCAAATGGTTGATTATTTAAGTACCAGTAAACTTGCACAAAAAGTACGCTGGAGCTTAGACGTAGACCCTATAGACATGATTTAGGTTAAGGCCAAAATAACACCATGGCACAGCACGATTATATTAATAAAAAGCCTGCAGGCAGAAACAGTAAAAAAAACGCACCCGCTAAAAAACCATTTCCTATTCTTTTAGCCGTTATAGCCATCTTACTTGTAGGTGGTTTTGCCTACACACTATGGTTTATAAAAAGTAATGCCGATCCAAAGCTTGTCGAAAAACAAGCTAACCCAACTGCACCCGCAAAAGTAGAAGTTGTTATTCCACGTACACCGGAATTTATTAAAGAAATTAGAAACCACGAGATTCAAGTTGAAGTAAAAGAACTTGAGCAAAAAGGTCCTTATGTTATGCAATGCGGTTCGTTCAGAACTCATGCACAAGCTGAATCATTAAAAGCTAAAATCGCATTTGCAGGGCTCATTTCTGAGATCAAACAGGCTGAAGGCAGCAATGGCACTTGGTATAAAGTACGTTTAGGCCCTTATAAAACCAAACGCCAAGCCGAAAGCGATAAAAACAAACTTAAACGTGTAAAAATAGTCGGCTGCGGAATTTGGGGCTGGACTTGAAAATAAACCATTCACCCATATAACCTCATCATAATCGTTTTTTACGAGTTGCCTCTGCAGCTCGATGATGAGGAATAACATGACTACTATCGTAAGTGTTCGCCGCGGCGACAAAGTTGTAATTGGCGGCGATGGCCAAGTTTCACTTGGTAACACCGTAATGAAGGGCAACGCCCGCAAAGTTCGACGTCTTTATAATGGCAAAGTAATCGCTGGTTTTGCCGGCGGTACTGCTGATGCCTTCACTCTTTTCGAACGTTTTGAAAGCAAATTAGAAATGCACCAAGGTAACCTAACTAAAGCCGCAGTAGAAATGGCTAAAGATTGGCGAAGTGACCGTGCACTTCGAAAACTCGAAGCGCTGCTCGCTGTAGCAGACGAAACAGCCTCTTTAATTATTACCGGTAATGGCGATGTAGTTCAGCCAGAAAACGATTTAATTGCAATTGGTAGTGGTGGTAACTTTGCGCAATCAGCTGCAACCGCCCTTTTAGAAAATACAGATTTAAGCGCTCGTGAAATAGTAGAGAAAAGCTTAACTATTGCAGGCAACATCTGCGTATTTACTAATAACTTCCAAACAATCGAAGAATTATAATAGGAACTATTATGTCTGATATGACCCCAAGAGAAATTGTTCACGAGCTAGATCAGCACATTATAGGTCAGGCTAAAGCTAAAAAAGCAGTCGCTATTGCGCTTCGTAATCGCTGGCGCCGCATGCAATTAAATGAAGATTTACGCAGTGAAGTAACACCAAAAAATATATTAATGATTGGTCCAACAGGCGTAGGTAAAACAGAAATTGCCCGCCGTTTAGCAAAACTTGCTAACGCACCATTCATTAAAGTAGAAGCGACTAAATTCACTGAAGTTGGTTATGTTGGTAAAGAAGTAGATACGATCATACGTGACCTCGTTGATGTTTCAATTAAAATGACTCGCGAACAGCAAACTAAAAAGTTTAAACATCGCGCCGAAGAAGCAGCAGAAGAGCGTATTTTAGATGCACTTTTACCACCGGTTAAAGATCAATATGGCGAAAGCCAACGCGACGATACTTCATCTACTCGCCAAACATTTCGTAAAAAATTACGTGAAGGTCAATTAGATGATAAAGAAATCGAGATTGAACTAGCGCAAGCTCAATCAAACGTAGAAATTATGGCGCCTCCTGGTATGGAAGATATGACCAACCAGTTACAAAGCATGTTTCAAAACATGGGCGGCGATAAACGCACTAAACGTAAGTTAAAAATTAAAGAAGCCTTCAAACTATTAACAGAAGAAGAAGCCGCTAAATTAGTAAACCCTGAAGAGCTAAAAGAACAAGCTATTTTTGCAGTAGAGCAAAACGGTATTGTGTTTATTGATGAAATAGACAAAATTTGTAAACGTGGTGATTCTTCAGGCCCTGATGTGAGCCGAGAAGGTGTTCAGCGCGACTTACTACCGCTAATTGAAGGCTCAACAGTAAACACTAAACACGGTATGGTTAAAACTGACCATATGTTGTTTATTGCCTCAGGTGCGTTCCAAATGTCTAAACCATCAGACATGATACCTGAGCTACAAGGTCGCTTACCGATTCGAGTAGAACTTGAGCCACTAACTGCAAATGACTTTAAACGTATCCTGACAGAGCCGCATGCATCGCTTACTGAGCAACAACGAGAGCTCCTTAAAACTGAGCAAGTAACGATTGAGTTTAGTGATGATGCTATTGAGCGTATTGCTAAGGCTGCGTGGCAAGTTAACGAAAAAACCGAAAACATCGGTGCTCGTCGCTTGCATACTGTGATGGAAAGATTGATGGAAGAAATTTCATACGATGCTTCTGAAAAAGCAGGTTCATCACTTGTTATTGACGCCGCTTACGTTGAAAAACATCTAGGTGCACTTGTTGAAGATGAAGACTTAAGCCGCTTCATTCTATAAAACGAATATAAACGTTATACTAAAAGCCTCCAGATTGGGGGCTTTTTAATGGGGTATATAAAATGAAACACGTTACAAAAGTGCATTACCACAGCGTGAGTAAAAATTTAGATGTTTATTTTGACGACGATAGCCAAGCAGTCTTTAGCTGTGAATTTTTACGCGTTCACTCTCCCTCTGAAGTGCAAGGCCATGGCTCTGGCCCTATGAAATTGGTTTTAAATAAACAATCTGTAGGTATAAAAAACATAGTACCTGTTGGGCATTATGCACTGCGTTTAGATTTCGATGATGGTCACAATAGCGGACTGTTCAGTTGGAGTTACTTTGAAAAACTACAAGCGCAGCAACAAACGTTGAGCGATGAATATTCGGCACGCGTAGCCGAGCACGAACAAAACAAAAACAGTGTACCAATAAAGTTTATTCCTTAAACCTTATTGGTAACTTTAGGTGGGTATTTTTAGATTAGTTAACCTAAACCCTGGTTAAAATATTTACTATCCAGAGTTCAGGTTAGTTACACTTTAAACTTATCAATAGCGCTAAATAACACTCTAGCTTGCTCAGATACTTCTTCGCTAGTTTGGGCGTTTTTAGCAGCATGTTCAGTTGCATCTTGCGCAATGTCGCGAATTCTTACTACATTTTTATTAACCTCTGATGCCACTTGGCTTTGCTCGTCAATAGCAACCGCTATTTGAGAGCTCATTTCCATTATTGTTTGTACATCTTCAGTAATTGCGCCTAATAACTCACCTGCTTTAATTGCTTGCGAGGCACTTTCATCGCCTTGAGAACGACATTTGTGCATAATACTCACCACTTCTTGAGTACGCTGCTGTAAGGTACTTATAATACCTTCAATCTCACTCGTGGACTCTTGAGTACGCTTCGCTAATGAACGAACCTCATCTGCAACAACAGCAAAACCACGACCATACTCACCAGCACGTGCCGCTTCTATTGCCGCATTAAGTGCGAGTAAATTTGTTTGATCTGCAATCCCCCGAATTACATCAAGCACTGAACCAATTGTTTCGCCATCTTTTTCAAGTTGCGATACTACATTTGATGCATTCCCTAACGAATCAGATAGGGCTCTAATGTGCTTAACGGTAGAGTCAACTTCACTGCGCCCTTGTTGAGCACTTAAGTTTGTTGACTCTGCTTTTTTAGCAGCCGCTTCAGTATTATGTGAAATATCCTGAATCGTCGCCTGCATTTCGGTGGCTGCAGTTGCAACCATGTCGGCTTCATGTAATTGCTCTTGCATACCGGAGCTTGTTGCTGCGGTACTTTCTGATAAATGCTCTGTTGCTATGTTAAGCGTATTTAAAGCACCATTAACTTCGTTAATTAAGTTTTTAAAATCGCCTATTAAACTATTAAAGTCGACCGTCATGGTGGTAATTTCGTCTTTACCTGTTTGCTCTATCATCACGCTTAAATCATTATTACGACGAATGTCGTTAATGGTGTGATAAACCCGCTCTATAGGCACAATAATCGAGCGGCTCGTGAAATAAACCAACATTAAAACAATAATGCCAGCAATCACAAAAATAAGAATGGCTAAAAATTGTGCCTGTTCAACGCTTTTATCTACCTGCTGCTTAGTGCTTAATAGTATCTGCGCAACGATTGCATCACTTTGTTCAACACTTTTACGCATTTTTCCAAGTGCTCCTGAATTTAAATCTAAGCCCAATTCAACCTGTGCCTGGACCAATGCTTGAAATTGCGTTTGGTAGGAATTTAAAAAGCCATTTAATTGAGCTGTATACCCCGTATCAAATTGAGCCTGAGCGATTTGCTGCTTTAAAGTATCAACCCCTTCATCAAATCGAGTTAAATACTTAAGATCAAAACGTAGCATAAAATCTTTTTCAGCCCGTCTTAATTGTAATATAGAAGATAAGAGTTTGTAATTATCTTGCTCTTTGAGCAAGCTTTCGACCTCGTGTACTGCACTTCTTAGTTCGCCATACAGCCCATCTTTTGGGTGTAATCCTATGCGTTTTTGTAGCACAACAACACTCATAAAGTCATTGCTATAAGCACTTACCAAATTATCGAGATTACTTATTTTTTGGGTTTCGATACCCTGCTCTTGCATAATTACATTCAACTTAGCAATTTTACTTTTAAGCTGGTTATAATCTTGTTCAAATAAGTCTAATGCTTCTTCTTGTTTATAAAAAAGAAAGTTTTTTTCATGTTTACGCAGTTCTAATTCATGGATATTAAGCTCTTCAGCAAGCTGAATTGTTTTATTTAAGCTTAACGTTGTTCTCGCTTCATAAATTATTACGCATAAAAGGACCACCATTGCTAAACCAACAACGACTGCGTTTAACTGTAAACGTCGTTTGATTGTTAAGTTTTGTAAAAAATTCATCGCTAACGCCTTTTTTAAATATGCATTTGTATTATAGCTGATAGCTCAGGAGCGACTCATTAATTTAACTTTTTATTATTGGTTATTCTAAGCTACTTAATTATGATGGCTATAAAGCGACACTATCCCACAAACCTTTGTGTAACGATTGTGTGTTATTCCACTGTTGTTTAACCAACCAATCAATTAAAGGCTCGGGATCGCTAGGGTAATTTATTTGCTTATTTTGCGGGGCGCTATTCCAGTCATCAAGGGCTTGCGGGTTTAAATAGTTCATAACATGCGCCATGCCCATGGCAAACAAAGTTTGTGCATTTGCGGTTTGCTCAAACTGCCCATCTAAAGGCTTTAATAGTAACTTCTTACCTAACTTAAGCGCTTCACTGGCAAGCTCAAACCCCGCATTACCAATAACGCCACTCGTGTTTGCTAAGTCATTTAAAAAACCAGAACGTGAGGGGGGTCGCAAATGTATATGTCCAAAAGACTGATTGCAGGCATTTGGGTGATAACAATAAAATTCTTTTTCGGGAAAGTCTTTTAAGTAATCAACAATGCTATCTAAGTTTTCAAACGGTAAATATACCAATACCTTATTTAGTACCGCGACAGGATTCTCATGATTATGATGAGCAATAAAAGGCGGGATTATATTATTTGCAAATGGCTTCCAGTGTACGCCTAAGTAGGTAGATGCTGGTGCATAATGCTTGATGAGCGATTTTCTAAGTACACCACGACCAAATATAGGTACGTTTTCTGACAAAAATGCGGCTTGGTGACTAATACCGATAACGGGTATATCGGCCCGTTTTGCAGCCCATGCTGTGACTGGCTCAAAGTCATTAAGTACAAAATCGTACTGTTTTATATCAAGCGATTTTATATCACTCACCAGCTTACAAACTCGCATGTTTTTAAGTGTTTTTAAATTTTTGACTTGCCCATTTTCAGTACTAAACGATAAGCCCCGATACGCTTTATAATCTGAGAATTCGTGCATATCAAAGTAATCTTTATTTGCTCGCCCTGAAAACACATAATCAACATCAATACCAAGTTTATTAAAGCAGCTTGCCATAACCCTAGCCCGCGTTATATGACCATTACCGGTACCCTGCACTCCATACAATATTTTCATACAGGTACCACGAGCGCTAATGCGAATAAGCCACAAACACTGCCAATAATCGCACCTATAATAATATCAGCAGGAAAATGTACGCCTAATACAACACGAGAAATAGCCACACCAGCAGCCCAACTAAGTAGTAGCCATATATATTCAGGGAAAAAGTGACTTAGTATAATCGCAACTAAGAACGCTGCAGCGCTGTGGCCCGAGGGCAAACTAAATTTATCACTTGGTACTATGTAAGCATTTGTTACTAAGCAGTCGCATGGACGGATGCGGGCAAATCTATTTTTGGCCAGTAAATAAATGGGCCTTTCTATAGCAAAACCAACTAATATCGTTACAGGTAATAATTGTTGCTGCTCATTATTACTAAGCCACCACACCGCTAAACACACAAGTATGTAAAGCCCTCCATCACCGCTTTTAGATAAGCCAAACGCCATTGTTTTAAACCACTTCGGTGAGTTGCAATTAAACAGAGTTAAAAATAATTGCTCATCTAGCAGAGCTGCCCTTTTAAACATATTATTGTTATCCATCACTTCCCCCTCATTGCATAATATATGAACACCGATTTAGCTTATGTGTTGTAAATAACAATTGAGTGACGCTTTTAAGACACTATTATTGCGATTAATGATTTAGCGCTTGTTTTGTCTAAATTTACTGCGATTAAGTCGTTGTTATTGCTTATAAGGAGGGTATACTGAGGTATAAATTAATGTACCTTTTGAGGATAAAATAATGGATTACAGCACTTCTGATTTATGTGACCACTTTGCTGATGTGGTTGACGTGCTAGAGCCAATGTTCATCAACTTTGGTGGTCGACACAGCTTTGGTGGCCGCATTAAAACGGTTAAATGTTTTGAAAATAATGAACTGATCCGCGAATTACTTTCTCAAGACGGTACAGACTTAGTGCTTCTTATTGATGGTGGTGGCTCAACTCGCCGTGCACTTATTGATATTGAATTGGCCGAACTTGCACTTGAAAATAACTGGAATGGTATTGTTGTTTACGGCGCAGTACGCCACGTTGATGAGCTTGAAGAACTTGATTTAGGCATTCAAGCAATTGCTTCTATCCCTGTTGCAGCTGACAGTGAAGGTGCTGGCGAGGATGCTATAGGCGTTAACTTTGCCGGTGTATCATTTTTTGATGATGACTTTATTTATGCCGATAGTACTGGCATTGTTTTATCTGCAGAAGAATTAGAATTGGAAGTTGTAGAAGTATAACGTGACCTCCCATTTAAAAGTATATGATGAAAGCGCGGTTAGAGCACTTTGCTCTAACCGCGTAAATGAAAAAAAAGCATGGCAATCAATGGCCTTGCTAGACACTCAAGTAAACCTGCAACAAGCACTTATTGACGCAGCTCAATTTGGCATTCGCTACGTACTTCTTGGTATTTGCGAAGATATTGGCCCAAAAGCAAATTTAGGAAATGGCGGTGCAAACGAAGCATGGTCTGCTTTTTTAAAACGTTTTTTAAACCAACCCCATAATCAATTTATCGCCACTCAAAAAGTACTTTTATTGGGTGAAGTAAATACTGATGATTTAATGGCGCAAAGCAACCAACTTAATAATCAGCAAGCCCAGCAGTTAACTCAATTACGAGATTTATGCCAACAACTTGATGAACGCGTAGAGTCAGTATTAAGCCTTATTTTTAAAGCAGGGCTTGAGCCAATCGTCATTGGCGGAGGTCACAATAATTGCTTAGGTATTATTCGCGCGCTAAGTAAGTCAAAAAACACGCCTGTTAATGCTATCAATTTTGACCCTCATGCCGATTTTAGAGAATGTGAAGGTCGCCATAGTGGTAATGGTTTTCGCTACGCGTATAATGAGCAACATCTAAGTAATTACCATGTTATTGGCTTACATGAATTAAAAAATAATCAAGCAATTATAGATGCAATGAGTGAAGCTAACTTTAAATTTGATAGCTATCAATCTATACAAGTTAAGCGAAAAATTACACTAACGCAGGCAATTGAAAATGCACTAAGTAATTTTAATGATTTACCTCTGGGTGTTGAAGTTGATTTAGATAGTATTACTTATATGCCAGTTAGTGCGTATACATATTGCGGATTTAGTGTGAGTGACACTGAGCACTTTGTGCATTTAGCTGCAAGCCACCGGCACTCTAAGTACTTACACTTATGTGAAGCAGCGCCTAACCAGCATCCTAACGGGTTAGATGCCGGTGCTGCCCATGTAGGGCAAGTGATTAGTGCACTTGTAAATAGCTACCTACAAGCCAAAGAAAACACTTAACGTTGTTGAACCGATCGCCACTCTTTTAGCCAGCTCATTAAACCGATACTACTTAGCGGGTGACCAAAGTAATAACCTTGGGCAGCATAACCTTTTAAGCTTTTTACAAACTTAAGTTGCTCAAGTGTTTCTACTCCTTCAAAAATCACTTTTGTTTTTTGTTGGCTATGCATATCAACCATTCCACCAACTAAACTGCGTATATTGTTTTGATTACTAAAGTCAGCGGTAAGTGAAGGTGAAACCTTAATATACTCAACCGCTAAACTTGGCAACTTAGAAAGTAGTACCGGGTTATCACCAAGTCCATCCACACATACTTTTAAGCCTATGTTATTAAGCCTTGCGATCATGCCTCGGCCTTTGTCATCTAAACCAGCAAAAATATGTAAAGGGCATTCAACAATTAAGTCTCCCGCCTCTAAGTGATGTTCATTTATAACAACATCAACAAATTCAACAAACTCTTCATTTAGCATTTCAGGGCCAAATACGTTAATGCTAAGCGGTATGGAAATACCTTCTACTCTAAGCGCCATTGCAAGCTCAGCGGCTCTCTCCATTACAAATTTAGCAAGCGGATAACCAAGCCCAGCTATTCTTATGTCGTCAATAAAACGATTAGCAGATAAAATCCCTTGCTTAGGATGCTGCCAACGCAGTAGTAATTCTAAAAACTCAATTTGACCGTTTTCGTTACAAATTATAGGTTGAAAATAGAGTTCTAATTCGCTCGAAAAATCAATATTTGCTAATTCTTTTAGTCGCGCTTGTTGCTCTCGCAGTTCAATCATCATTTGTTGATGATAAGGCACAACCTTGCGATTTGGGTGGCTATCGAGTGCTAGGTATGCGTACGATATTAAATTATCAAAGTTATTGTCTTGCTCATTACAATCAACATAACTCGCCCTCGCTTTTACCTCTACAGTGCAGTTAGCAACATTAAATGGCTTAAGTGTTGCACCCAGTATTTGTTCAATAACCAACTCATGTAAATGTTTTTGATTCGCGAAACTACAAATAAATGCAAAGTTAAGGCCCCCTAAGTGGGCTAGCTTTTCTTGCCCAACTAAAGTCACTATTTCGTCACTTGAAAGCAGTTCTTTTATTCGATTAGCCGATTGTGCTAAAAGTATATCGCCAAAGTCACGTCCTATATGCTGGTTAACTTGCTCAAACCCTTCAAGACGAATAACGATTAACGCTGCACTTACTTGCTTGTTGTCGCACCATGCATAGTAACCTTGGCGTAACTGTTTTCTATCTGCAAAAACCGAAAGCGGAGACTCTTCTATAAATGTATCACCTGTAGGTTCTGGCTCTATCACGACTTCTATTTCAGCGCTTTCGTCATTTAAAAAGCCAACAATAGCTAATAATAATATTGCTAACACAACCCAAAATAACGGAACTTCCAATAATAAATGAGCTGAAAATAGAACAACAAATAAAAGACCAGCCATTGAGCTGGTAATAATCATGCTCCAATTATTTCGCTCAAAGGCTTGCCATAAATGAAAGCAAAATCCAAAGGCAAGTAAAATGGCAAGCCAAGCTGCGCCCGTACTCAAAATAGCCAAACCAACAGCTGCTGTGCATAAATAGCTAAATTTAATACTGGCATTTTTAACGGAAAATAAAGTGGCAATCATCGCCATCAATAGTGCACCACTAAAAAATATTGGGAAGTTACTGTCGGTTAGTATGTTCAAATTAACGGCATCCGTATTCGCTAAAAAAGTTTAAACCAGATTATATGTGGGCAAAAATAATACAAACTAGTTAATTCTACCCAAAATCCATAAATTTAACAGTTTATTTACGCCAAATTGGTAACTTAATTGTGATGGATGACTTATTTGCCAATGCGCAATATCAGCTCTTGCACCAACCTTTAAAATACCACGGTCGTCTAACCCTAGTGCTTTAGCAGCATTGCGAGTAACACCTGCCAATGCTTGCTCGGGTGTTAATCTAAACAATGTGCATGCCATGTTCATCATCAAGTGCACTGAGCACAGCGGTGAAGTGCCAGGATTAAAATCACTCGCAATAGCTATAGGTACTTTATATTGATTAAGTAACTCAATAGGTGGGAATTTAGTTTCTCTTAAAAAATAAAATGCACCGGGCAGTAACACCGCGACCGTCCCAGCGTTTGCCATGGCTTTTACACCCTCTTCATCGAGATGCTCAATATGATCTGCCGAAAGGCCATTGAACTGCGCCACCAGCTCAGCACCATGTTGATTAGATAACTGCTCAGCATGGCATTTTACTGGGAGGTTATGCTTTTTAGCCGCCTGGAAAACACGTTTGGTTTGCGAATAACTAAACCCTACATTTTCACAAAATACATCGACTGCATCAGCAAGGTTATTAGCCACTACCTGATCAAGCATGTCAGTACATACCAAATCAATATATTCATCAGCACGGTCTTTGTATTCAGGCGGTAGAGCATGCGCCCCTAAAAAAGTAGCTTTAATATCAATAGGATGATGCTCACCTAATAAACGAGCTACTTCTAATATTTTTATCTCGTTTTCAGTATCTAGCCCATAGCCTGACTTTATTTCAACAGTGGTTACACCTTCTTTTAACAACGTATTTAAGCGATCTTTTGCATCAACAAATAATTGCTCTCGATCGGCTGCTCTCGTCGCTTTAACCGTACTTGCTATGCCACCGCCTTGTGCCGCAATTTGCTCATAACTTACACCCTGCAAGCGCTGCTCAAACTCTTGCGACCTTGAACCTGCAAACACTAAATGTGTATGACAATCTATTAAGCCCGGCGTTAACCACTGCCCTTTTATACTCAATGTCGGCGTTGCAAACACATCAAAACTGGGCAATGTTGATTGCTCTCCAATCCACGCAATTTTACCATTTTTGATAGCTATAGCAGCATTTTCGATTGCGCCATAAGGGGCATTTATATTGCTATCCATAGTGGCAATATTGGCATCAGTTAAAAGTAAGTCAATTTCTTCTAACTCATAATTTTTTGTTGTGCTTTGCATTTTACAGCCCTTTTTACGCCCAGAGTGATGAAAATATAGTCTAACAACCCATCTTGTATATACAAGGTAATTGTGTCATCTTATTTATATAGTTTATTTTTAATGTAACCATAAATTTAATGACGACACCTAAATTTGCGCAAATAAAACAATTCATTGTTGATAAAATTCGCAGCGGTACGTGGCAAGAAAACCAACGTGTTCCCTCTGAAAACGAACTAAGTAGTCAATTTAGTGTCAGCAGAATGACAGCCCGCCGAGCACTAAGCGAGTTAACCGAGGCAGGTATTTTAACCCGCAGCCAAGGGTTAGGTACATTTGTAGCCACATTTAAATCGCAGTCATCGTTACTCGAAATAAAAAACATTGCTGATGAAGTAAAGGAACGTAACGGCAACTACACCTGTAGTGTACTTATACTTGAATCAATAAATGCAGTCGCACCTATTGCCATTGCACTTGGTGTTGAGATTGACAGTGTTGTATATCGAAGTGTACTCGTGCATAACGAAAACGACAGCCCCTTGCAGTTAGAGGAGCGTTTTGTAAACCCTGCGCTTGCCGCTGGTTACTTACAACAAGATTTTAGCACGCTTACACCTCATGAGTATTTATCTAGTGTTGCACCACTTACTCAAGCAAGGCATACCGTAGAGGCCATAATGCCAAACAGCGAAATGTGCCAATGGCTAAACTTATATAACGAAGAGCCATGCTTGCAAGTTATTCGACGCACATGGTCTGTTAATGGCATTGTAAGCTTTGCACGCCTTGTATCACCTGGTAGTAAATATCGCTTAGGTGGTCACTTAACATTTAAAAAATAACACACAACAAAGAAAATGCGCTTACTGCGTTTTTTTTATAACAAATCATCTTGTATATACAACAGGAGTAAAACATGAACAACCGACTCGATACAAGTCGCGTAATACGTGCACCTCATGGCGATAAAATAAGCGCTAAAAGCTGGCAAACTGAAGCCGCTAAGCGCATGCTAATGAATAATCTAGATCCTGAAGTTGCAGAGCATCCTCATGCTCTTGTTGTATATGGTGGTATTGGCCGAGCAGCCCGCGATTGGCCAAGTTATGACAAAATTATAGAAACCCTCGATAGACTCGAAAGCGACGAAACCCTACTTGTACAATCAGGAAAGCCAGTAGGTGTATTTAAAACTCACAGTAATGCACCGCGTGTACTTATTGCCAACTCAAACCTAGTTCCACACTGGGCAAATTGGGAACATTTTAACGAGCTCGATAAAAAAGGCTTGATGATGTACGGCCAAATGACGGCAGGCTCTTGGATTTATATTGGCTCGCAAGGCATTGTACAAGGCACTTACGAGACCTTTATAGCTATGGCAAAACAGCACTTTTCGGGCAGTGCTAAAGGCAAATGGGTATTAACAGGTGGCCTTGGTGGTATGGGCGGCGCACAACCGCTTGCCGCTACAATGGCAGGGTTTAGTGCGCTAGTTGTTGAATGTGATGAAAGCCGTATCGATTTTCGTATAAAAACAGGCTACGTTGATGTAAAAGCAACAGATCTTGAACATGCATTGCAATTAATAACCAATGCATGCATAAAAGGTGAGGCCCTCTCAGTGGGTTTACTTGGTAACGCTGCCGATGTATTTAGCACACTCGTTAAAACAGGTATTACCCCAGATGTAGTTACAGATCAAACATCAGCTCACGATCCTCTCAATGGATACTTGCCACAAGGTTGGACCATGGAGCACGCAGCAGAAATGCGTGAGCAAGATCCAACAGCTGTAGTAAAAGCGGCTAAACAATCAATGGCAGTTCAAGTTAAAGCGATGTTGGCGCTGCAAAAAGCGGGGGCAGCAACAACAGACTATGGCAATAATATTCGCCAAATGGCGTTTGACGAGGGCGTTACCAACGCGTTTGATTTTCCTGGGTTTGTACCCGCCTATATTCGCCCTTTATTTTGTGAAGGTATTGGCCCATTTAGATGGGTTGCTTTATCGGGCGATCCAGAAGATATTTATAAAACCGATGCAAAAGTAAAAGAGCTCATTCCTGATGACGCACATTTACATAATTGGCTTGATATGGCGCGTGAACGTATTCAATTTCAAGGCCTGCCAGCACGTATTTGCTGGGTTGGACTAAAGGATAGAGCACGCCTTGCACTGGCTTTTAACGAAATGGTTAAAAATGGCGAACTTAAAGCCCCTATCGTTATTGGTCGTGACCACCTCGACTCGGGCTCAGTTGCCAGCCCTAACCGCGAAACAGAAAGTATGAAAGATGGCTCAGATGCGGTATCGGACTGGCCATTACTCAATGCACTGCTTAATACGGCAAGTGGCGCTACTTGGGTGTCTCTTCATCATGGTGGCGGTGTAGGTATGGGGTTTAGTCAGCACTCTGGTGTGGTTATTGTTGCCGATGGTACAAATGAAGCTAAAGAGCGTATTGCTCGCGTACTTTGGAACGACCCTGCAACAGGTGTAATGCGCCATGCTGATGCTGGGTACGACATAGCAAAGAACTGCGCCAAAGAACAAAATTTAGACCTACCTATGCTAAACGAGGAATGATCATGTTCGAACTTACTCTCACACCAGGCTCACTTAATTTAAACACACTGAGAAAAATTAATAATTCACCGGTAAAGTTAAGCCTTGCAAAGCATGCTGAATCGCAAATAGCAGCAAGCGCGCAAACCGTTCAAAACGTTATTAATGAGCACCGCACTGTATACGGGATTAACACCGGGTTTGGGTTATTAGCTAATACCAAAATAGCCGACGACGAACTTGAATTATTACAGCGCTCCATTGTGCTTTCACACGCTGCGGGCATTGGCGAATACATGGATGACAGCACAGTAAGGTTAATGATCACCTTAAA
This sequence comes from Pseudoalteromonas sp. Z1A6, assembly GCF_011378745.1. Lineage (NCBI taxonomy): Bacteria > Pseudomonadati > Pseudomonadota > Gammaproteobacteria > Alteromonadales > Pseudoalteromonadaceae > Pseudoalteromonas > Pseudoalteromonas sp. Z1A6. The sequence goes on along the minus strand of NZ_WTKW01000010.1, from coordinate 11,291 downwards.
AGTAAACTCGCTTTCGCGCGGCTACTCGGGTATTCGCCTGCAAATAATCCAATTTTTTATGCAGCTGCTTAGTAGCGAAGTATATCCGTGCGTGCCTAAAAAGGGCTCTGTGGGGGCATCGGGGGATTTAGCCCCTCTTGCGCATATGTGCCTACCTTTATTAGCTGAAGGTCAAATGCGACATAAAGGAAAAATAATTAGTGCAGCACAAGGGTTAAAAATAGCGGGGCTTGAACCTCTTACCCTTGCAGCTAAAGAAGGCTTAGCATTATTAAATGGCACACAAGCGTCGACTGCGTTTGCACTACAAGGCCTATTTAGAAGCGAGAACTTATATGCACAAAGCTGCGTTATCGGCTCGATAAGCATAGAAGCAGCAATGGGTAGTCGCGCGCCATTTGATGCACGTATTCATGATATTCGTGGTCAGCGCGGACAAATAGACACCGCTCAAGTATTTAGAGAGCTACTCGATACGCACTCTCAAATTAGTGATTCCCACGTAAATTGTGAAAAAGTACAAGATCCATACTGCCTTCGCTGCCAACCTCAAGTGCTAGGAGCTTGCCTAACTCAGATACGCCAAGCCGCAGAAGTATTGTTATGTGAGTCAAACGGTGTAACCGATAATCCGCTAGTTTTTGCCGATGTAGGCGACATAATATCGGGAGGTAACTTTCATGCAGAGCCAGTTGCAATGGCCGCCGATAACTTAGCTATCGCAATTGCCGAAATTGGTGCATTAGCAGAAAGGCGAATTGCATTACTTATCGATTCAAACCTATCCAAATTACCGCCATTTTTAGTTGAAAACGGCGGGGTAAATTCAGGTTTTATGATTGCTCAAGTTACCGCTGCAGCGCTTGCGTCAGAAAACAAATCATTAGCACATCCGGCTTCGGTCGATAGCTTGCCTACATCTGCAAATCAAGAAGATCATGTATCTATGGCAACCTTTGCAGCAAGGCGCTTAGATGAAATGGCCAATAATACCCAAGGCGTTTTGGCAATAGAATGGTTAGCATCGGTTCAAGGGCTAGAATTTAGAAAGCCGCTTGAACCATCACATAAAGTGCAAAGCGCTAAAGCGTTATTACGCGAGCATGTGAGTTATTATGATAAAGACCGCTACTTTGCTCCCGATATCGAAGCTGCTAATACATTACTAAGTGAAGGTAAGCTATGCGACTTCATAGAGAGCAGCCCCCTGCCTTCAGCATATTAAATACCATATTGGTAAGTAAAGCCTAGCGCTTCAATAGCTGAGCCAATAACTTTGCGCTCAGCTTTATCATCACTGGTAAAGCGTGGTAACTCGCCACCATGTTCTGCACACTTCACTGCGTAGTATTCAGCTTTTTTTGGGTGCGCAGGATTAACAACATTATAAATATTTTGCCCTACTTGCCAGTGCTCTATCACCGCAAAAACAGCATTAATTACATCTTGTTGATGCACCATATTTACTACTTGCTCACTTGATGTATTAAGCTCTTTGCCTGCCACAAAACGACCCGGTTCTCTATTAGGCCCTAGTAATCCAGCTAAACGCAGCACTTTCCCGTCTTGCTCAAGTACTTGCTCTTCTGCCTCATAGAGCTTTATTTGGCGCTCGTTTGTGCATGAAATATCGCAACTTTCGCTATATACACCAGGCTCTTGATCGTATACCCCGGTTGATGAGCATAATAAAAAGCCCTTTGCGTTTAACTCCTTTGAGAGCTTAAGCGCTGCGGTGAGTGTTTCAGGATAATTACTTTCACTGTCCCTGCTACGTGGTGGAATAGCACATACCCAATAAGCATTTTGTAAATCAACTTGATGTCTTAATTGCCCATCTTCAAGTGTAAACTGACGCTCAAAATCAAACTCGTGTATATCTGTTCTATGCGTTCCTTGTACTTGCCAATCAGCTTTTTGCGCACTTACGCATAAAGCATGTCCTAACCAACCTGCACCTAATACTACTAATTTATTACTTTTATTTGTCATTTTTGTATAAGCCTTTATTTTAAACGCATAATTAGTTCTTTCTATCTAACTTTATAGAGATTTTAAGTAAGATATGATTAGATATAATTTCATAAATAATAAAAATATGCGCACTCATGCTAAATAATTTATCATTACGGAAGAAAATATTATTATTGATTGGTGGAACAATTACCGTTTTACTAATTATCGCCTCAACATTCTTTGTTAAACACATTGCCAACCTCTCTAGAGAAAACATAGAAAACGAAGCACAAAGTTATCTACAGACCGAGCAACTTTCAATGCAAAGTTACTTTGCAATGTACGGTAAAATGGTATCAACCTTTGTTAATAACCCACATTTAATCAACTTTTTTGAAAATTGGGATACTCGCGATCAAGCACTCGAAAGCGCGCCAGGTTACAACGAAGTAAACCAAGACTTTGTGCGTTTAAGCTCAAACGACGAAAACATTTTATCGGCCTTTTTTGCCTCAGCAACCACCGGTGAATACTTTAAAGAAAATGAACGTACAAGTCACTACAACGGCCAGCCTTATTACGCCTACAAGCGTGGTTGGTGGCAAGAAGCCATGCAAGTTAACAAACTTTATGTAGGTCCAATCTCTGTTGATTTAACCACAGGCGTAGCATCTGCAGTAGTACAACAACCTGTTTATAACGCACAGCGTAAACTCATTGGTATGGGCGGTGTTGATTTACAACTAAACAAAATTAACGACATGGTCGAAAATATTCGCTTTAACGGCCAAGGTTATGGATTTTTACTCGATGGAAATCAAAAAGTAGTTCACTTTTCAAAAGCCACTGGACACAAACTTTCAATTACAGATGAAGGTGCAAACGGTAAAGAAGGACTCGATGCGCTTGAGCAACAATTTACAGATACAGCAGGCTTTAAAGAATTAAATACACAAATGCGAAATAACCTTAAAGGCAGCCAAATGGTTACTTTTAAAGGTGAGCAGTTTTATGTGGTTTACCATCGCTTACAGCTAGATCAGCCTTATATAGATTGGTATGTAGGTCTACTTATTCCTACTAGCATGATTGAAGAGCCCGTAAATGCCGCAGTAACCGCAACAACAACTGCAGTAGTTATTATCTTAATTATTATATTAGCCATGATTTTATGGGCTACCCATATGATTTCAAAACCCATCACAACACTTACGCACATTATGCGTGATATAGCATCAGGTGAAGGCGACCTTACTCAAAAAATTGATATTAATAGCCAAGATGAAGTGGGACAGCTGGCCAATCATATGAACACTTTTATTGATAAATTACGCGCCATGATGCTAGAAACCGCAGCGCAAGCAGAACAGCTAAGTAATGCAGCAGCTCAGCTAAGACATGTTTCTGAGCAAACTAATTCTGAAATTCAGCAAGAGAAGCAGCAAGTTGATAGCGTCAGCGCCGCGGTAACTGAAATGGCGACTACTGTGCTTGAAATATCACGTAATGCACAACATACAAATAATGCAGCTGAAGAAGTTCAGGCAATTACAGCTGAAGGTGCAAGCCGTTCTACACAGGCGCAAAAAGTAATGACTGAACTGGCGTTGCATATTGGCGAAGCATCTAAAGTGGTTGCAGGCCTTGAGCAAGAAAGTAATAATATTGGTGCATTAGTCGATGTAATTAATTCAATAGCCGATCAAACCAACTTACTTGCACTTAATGCGGCTATAGAGGCAGCTCGTGCCGGTGAACACGGTCGAGGCTTTGCCGTTGTTGCTGATGAAGTACGCTCACTAGCAAGTCGCACACAAGAATCAACTGACGATATTCGTAATATGATTTCGCGCTTGCAGCAAATAGCTCAACAGGCCTCAGTGATGATGCAACAAGGACAAGATCAAACCGAGGGCTCAGTACTGCAAACTAAAGAAGTACTTAGCTCACTTCACAATATTGCGCAGTCGGTCACTAAAGTACAAGACCAAAGTCATCAAATAGCAACGTCAACTGAGGAGCAAACAGTCGTTGCTGAAGATATTAATACGAGCCTTTCGGCAATTAATAACTTAGTGAACAGTACCGCTGATCATGCACATACCCTCGCTGACGAAGCTCGTGACTTAAGTGATCTAGCTGCGGCACTTAACAAAACGGTTAACCAATTTAAATTATAAAACACTCATTTAATAGCTGTGTTTAAGCGTCAAACTTAAGCGCAGCTATAACCCTTGTTTTTAATTTATTTAGCACCATATCTTTACAGTTCGCTGCTATTTTTACTGTAATTGAGTAATACAAAGTTATTTTTACGAACCAGATCAAATTTTTCGATTTTATACACAGATCTTTTTATTGAGATAGTTTGTTGTTTGGCAGAGTCTGGTATAGTAGCGCACGTAATAAACAGTGCTTTTTGAGCGGTTTAATACAATATTGCTAATTAATATGTTCTAAGTGTTATTTAAAAGCACATATTAATTACCAATTGTTAAAAATGGGTTAGCCGATACTCGGCTGACAAAGAATACATTGTAACGGTTTTATCATGATATCTAATTTATTTACCAAGCTTTTTGGTAGTCGCAATGACCGCACTATTAAAAACTTAAGAAAGACGGTCGCGCTAATCAATGCGCTAGAAACGCAACTTGAAGCGCTTTCTGATGAAGATTTAAGAGCTAAAACAGCTGAGTTTAGAGAACGTTACGATAACGGACAAGGCCTTGACGATATCCTACCTGAAGCTTTTGCTGTGGTACGTGAAGCGTCAAAGCGTGTAAATGGCATGCGTCATTTCGACGTGCAGTTATTAGGTGGTATGGTTTTACATCAAGGTCGCATTGCAGAAATGCGTACCGGTGAAGGTAAAACACTAACAGCTACCCTACCCGCTTATTTAAACGGCTTAACAGGCAAAGGTGTTCACGTAATTACTGTGAATGACTACCTTGCTAAACGTGATGCTGAAACCAACCGTGCGTTATTTGAATTTTTAGGCCTTACTGTAGGCTGTAACGTACCGGGTATGATGCCACAGCAGAAGAAGCTAGCTTATACTGCTGACATTACGTACGGTACAAATAACGAATTTGGTTTTGACTACCTTCGCGATAATATGGCTTTTAGCATTGATGAACGTGTTCAGCGTCCATTATTTTATGCCGTAGTCGATGAAGTGGATTCAATCTTAATTGATGAAGCGCGTACTCCGCTTATTATTTCAGGCCCAGCTGAGGACAGCTCTGAGCTATACACTGAAATAAATACCATCGTTCCTTTACTTGAACTTCAAGAAAAAGAAGACGAAGAAGGTGTTGAAGGCGACGGCGATTACACTATTGATGAAAAGTCTAAGCAAGTTCATTTAACAGAACGTGGTCAAATTAAAGTAGAAGAGCTACTTACTGAACGCGGCTTAATTGAAGAAGGCGATTCGCTTTACTCAGCAGCAAGCATTACGCTACTAAGTCACGTTTATGCCGCCCTTCGTGCCCACAAGCTATACCAAAAAGATGTTGATTACGTAGTAAAAGAAAACGAAGTAATCATTATCGATGAGCATACTGGTCGTTCAATGGAAGGTCGTCGTTGGTCAGAAGGTTTACACCAAGCTGTTGAAGCTAAAGAAGGTGTAAATATTCAGAACGAAAACCAAACACTTGCATCTATTACGTTCCAAAACTACTTCCGTTTATACGAAACATTAGCAGGTATGACAGGTACTGCCGATACTGAAGCTTTTGAGTTTCAATCTATCTACGGCCTAGATACTGTTGTTATGCCAACTAATAAGCCAATGGTTCGTGATGATCGCGCCGACTTAGTTTACCTAACACAAGAAGAAAAATACGAAGCAATTTTAATTGACATTAAAGACTGTCAAGACCGCGGACAACCGGTACTTGTAGGTACTATTTCAATTGAAAGCTCTGAGTATTTATCGCAGTTTTTACGCAAAGAAAAAATTAAGCACAACGTACTTAATGCCAAATTTCATGCGCAAGAAGCAGATATCGTTTCAGATGCTGGCCTACCAGGTACAGTAACAATTGCAACCAACATGGCCGGTCGTGGTACCGATATCGTGTTAGGTGGTAACTGGAACAGTGAAGTTGAAAAACTTGAAAACCCAACTGCTGAGCAAATTGCTGAAATTAAAGCTGCTTGGAAAATTCGCCATGATGCGGTAATTGATGCTGGCGGTTTACATATCATTGGTACTGAACGTCACGAATCTCGTCGTATAGATAACCAATTACGTGGTCGTTCTGGTCGTCAAGGTGACGCCGGTTCTAGTCGTTTCTACCTATCGATGGACGATGCACTAATGCGTATCTTCGCTGGTGAACGCATGACTAATATGATGCGTAAACTAGGTATGCAACGCGGTGAAGCAATTGAACATCCATGGGTAAACCGTGCGATTGAAAATGCACAGCGTAAAGTAGAAGCACGTAACTTTGATGTTCGTAAGCAATTGCTTGAGTACGATGATGTAGCAAACGATCAACGTCGCGTTGTTTACTCTCAACGTAATGAGCTACTTGAAGAAGGCGATATTTCAGAGACTATCACAGCAATTCGTGGTGATGTTCTTGCTAGTGTAATTGATCAATACATTGCACCACAAAGCCTTGCTGAAATGTGGGATATTCCTGGCCTTGAAGAGCGTTTAAAACAAGACTTCTTACTTGAGTTGCCAATCACTCAGTGGTTAGCAGATGACAATAAACTATACGAAGAAAAACTTCGTGAGCGTATTGAGCAGGCGGTTGAGCAGTCATACAAGCAAAAAGAAGAGCAAGTTGGCGATTCTGTTTTACGTCAATTCGAAAAAGCGATTATGCTACAAAGTCTTGATCAGCATTGGAAAGATCACCTTGCTGCTATGGATCACTTACGTCAAGGTATTCATTTACGTGGTTACGCGCAAAAGAATCCTAAGCAAGAGTATAAGCGTGAATCGTTTGAGCTGTTTTCTGAAATGCTTGAAAACTTGAAAGTAGATGTTGTAAGCATCCTAAGTAAAGTACAAGTACGCGCAGAAGAAGATGTTGAAAAAGTAGAAGAGCAACACCGTAAAAGTGAAAATGCTCCTCGCGAATACCAACATGAAGAAGCTGAGCAAGTAGGTGGCGAAGCGCCAGCACCAGAAACAGCTACTGTAATGGCTCGTACAGAACCAAAAGTAGGTCGTAATGACCCTTGTCCTTGTAAATCAGGTCAAAAATTCAAACAATGTTGCGGTAAATTAAAATAGCCCAGTATTGTTATTAGCTTATTAAAAAGCGGCGCTAGCGTCGCTTTTTTTTATGGAGTTTTAAAGTAATGACTATAGAAATTGTACATGTAGCTGTTGGTGTTATTAAGAAAAATAACGCTATATTCATTTGTAAACGCGCAGATGAACAACATCAAGGCGGTTTATGGGAATTTCCTGGTGGCAAAGTAGAAGCAGGTGAAAGTGTTTTTGTTGCACTTAAACGCGAGCTTATTGAAGAAGTTGGATTAACAATTCACAGCTCTAGCCAACTTATGGTGATTGAACATGACTACGGCGATAAGTGCGTTAAATTAGATGTGCACGTAGTGAGTAACTTTAGCGGTGAAGCACATGGCGCTGAAGGACAACCTAGTGAATGGGTAGCAATTAGTGAATTAGAAAATTATGATTTTCCTGAAGCTAATGCTGAAATTATCGAGAAAATAGTAGCCCGATACGCATAACAAACTAGGTACAAGTGAGCACAATGAACATCTCAATACAAAATAAGCTAAGCGAACAATTAGCATTAAATCCTGAGTTAACTCAAGTTAGTGTGATTGGTAGCGGCCATATAAATAGTACATGGCTACTTACGTGTATTGATAAACAGTTTATTGTGCAAAAACTTAATACTGAGGTATTTAAATACCCTGCTCAGTTAGTAAGTAATGCAAAACTAATTGAGCAGCATTTAAATACCAAACAACTACAAAGCAACTACCCCCTTGAAACAGTTAAGCATATAGCCATACAAAACAACGAACACTTAATAGAAATTGATAGCGCGCATTATCGCGTCCTTAGCTATATTAGTGACAGTTACAGCGAAGACGTTGTTAAAAATGCGCAACAGAGCGAGCAAGCGGCTTACGCCTTTGGCGTATTTGCTCATGCATTACAAGATTTTGATACACAACAACTACATACTGTAATTCCTGATTTTCACAACTTAGCGATGCGCTTTGAGCAATTAAATACCGCAATCACAAATCACTCTGTAAATAGAGTAAAGCACTGCGCTGACGAAATGGAATATTGCTTATCGCAGCAGTATTTAATTACCGAGCTTAGTAGTATAGCTAAGCAGATACCACTTAGAGTGTGTCATAACGATACAAAAATAAATAATATGCTGTTTTGTAGTACAACTCACAAAGCAAAAGCAGTGATTGATTTAGATACCTGCATGGCGGGATTTAGGCTTTATGATTTTGGCGACATGGTACGCACTTTCTGCTCCCCCGAAGCCGAGGATTCAACAAACTTACACAACGTTATTATTCGAAAAGATATATTTTCAGCCATTGTTAAAGGCTATGTAACGCCATTAAAAAGCAGCATGAGTACAAAAGAACAAGAAAGCCTACTGTTAGGCGCTAAAATAATGCCGCTCATGTTAAGTGTGCGCTTTTTAACTGATTACTTAAATAACGATGTGTACTTTAAAGTGGCTCATGCAGAGCATAATTTAGAGCGAGCACAAAACCAACTCGCGCTTTATAAAAACATACTCAGTAACGAAAAATGGATGCACCAATGCTTAATGAGCTAAAGCTTATTTAACCTGAACTCTGGTTAAGAGATTTATTAACGTATTGAATCATGGTGATATTTAAATTTATTTTCTCTAGCCAGAGATTTTTAGTGAAAACAAGGCGAATTTGCGCGTCAATAGCTGGCCTATTGCAAGTAAATTCAACGCAGTTAGCGCTGAAAACAGCTGCTTGAGATAGATTTATTATCCATAGTTCAGGTTATTTACAAATTCAAGATACAAAAAAACCAGTAAGCTAAAAACTTACTGGTTTTTTGTTATTTATATGCAATTACCAGATTTTTACGCGATCTTCTGGTTTGATATACATTTTATCACCTTCTTTTACGTCAAACGCTTCGTAAAACTCAGGCATATTCGACAAGATACCGATTACACGGTAGTGACTTGGTGAATGAGGGTCTGTTAATAAACGATTACGTAACTCTTCATCGCGATAGTTACGACGCCAAATTTGTGACCAACCCATAAAGAAGCGTTGATCGCCTGTGTAACCATCAATCACTGGTGATTTTTTATCACCTAAAGACAGCATATACGCTTTATGCGCAACCGTTAAGCCACCTAAGTCACCAATGTTTTCGCCAAGCGTTAGCTCGCCATTAACACTTGCATCTTCAAACGGTTTATATTCGTTATACTGTGCAACTAAAGCCGCTGTACGCTCTTCAAATTGCTTAAGGTCAGTCTCACTCCACCAGTTACGTAAGTTGCCATCACCGTCGTATTTAGCACCTTGGTCGTCAAAACCATGACCAAGCTCATGCCCAATTACTGCACCAATTGCACCGTAGTTTACAGCATCATCCGCTTCTAAATTAAAGAATGGCGGTTGTAAAATAGCGGCTGGAAATACAATTTCGTTGTTTACTGGATTGTAATACGCATTTACTGTTTGCGGAGTCATGTGCCACTCAGAGCGATCAACTGGTTTACCCAATTTAGCAATCATGTCTGCGTATGCCCATTCGCTATAACGAATGTAGTTACCTACTAGCTCATCTGAGTTAATATCCAGCTCTGAGTAATCTTTCCACGTGTCTGGGTAACCAATTTTAGGTGTAAATTTGTCTAGTTTTTCTTTCGCTGCAAGCTTTGTTTCAGGGCTCATCCACTCAAGATTTTCAATAGCAACACCGTAACCTTTAATTACGTTATCAACTAATTCTTCCATGCGTGCTTTTGCTTCTGGCGGGAAGTTATCTTTAACGTATACCTTACCTAATATTTCACCAAGTACACTGTTAGATGCATCAACCGCTTGCTTCCAAAGAGGTGCTTGTTCTTCTACTCCACGAAGTGTTGTGCTGTAAAAGTCAAAGTTAAGGTTAACTAAATCTTCACTAAGTAGCTCTGCATAACCACTTACAAAATGAAATTTTAAGTAGTTTTTCCACGTCGCTAAATCAGTGTCTTTGTAAATAGTAGCAAGTGCTTCTAAGTAGCTTGGTTGACGTACAATAATGTCACTTGCACTCACGCCTGCATCTTTAAAGAATGCAGCTAAATCAAGGTCACCCATCAACTTGCTTGCATCTGCTACTGTCATCTTGTTATAAGATTTAGTTGCATCACGGCTTTGCACACGGCTCCACTGAGCATCAGCTAGTGTTTTTTCAAATGCAAGTACGCTCTTAGCAGCTTCTGCTGCATTTTTAACGCCTGACTTAGCTAAAACATCAGTGATGTATTGCTCGTAAGAAGCGCGAATTTTAGTGAATTTTTCGTCATCTTTTAAGTAATAGTCACGATCTGGTAAACCAAGACCCGACTGAGATAAATACAATGCATACTCGCTTGAGTTTTTAGCATCGTTATTTACAAACCAACCAAACGGTAAAGTACCGCCTTGTTTTTGAATTTTAGCCATTAAACCCACTAAATCAGCTTTAGATTTAACGCTATCAATTGTATCTAATGACGGTTGTAATGGCGTAATACCTAGCTCATTACGCGCATCTTTATTCATATAGCTTTTATAAAATGCGCCAATTTTATACTCATCGCTGCCTTTTTTAGCGGCCTTATTCGCGGCTGCGTTTTCAAGGGCAATTTTCATCGCTTTTTGTGACTCATCATATAGCTGCGAAAAAGAACCGTAGTTAGACTTATCACCTGGTATTTCAGTTTTAGCTAACCACTGACCATTTACATGGTAATAAAAATCGTCTTGTGCGCGTACTGAACTATCCATATTAGCTAGTTCAATACCAAGCTCTAGTGGTTTTTCAGCGGGTGCTGTTACTACTGGAGTGTCGGTTACTTTAGTTTCTTGTTGTTTTTCACCACAACCTACCAAGCCAAGTGCAAGTGCGATACTTGCAGCAGCCATTGTTACTTTATTCATAATTATTCCGTTTGTTAGTTAGAATTGAATCATACCAATCTGCTTATATATGGGGTCTATTTAACGTTAAGAAAATTACGCTAGAACCAGGCAAAAGTTTTTGTATCTAGTTGCTCTAAATAAAAAATTTTTAACGACGTTATAGTGCAATTTAATTCGTT
>NZ_WTKW01000001.1:0-38532 GCF_011378745.1 Pseudoalteromonas sp. Z1A6 | reverse complement strand
TGCGGGCTTTTTTAATGGTAAAATTAGTCAATCTCCACTAAAGTTAAGTTACCGATAAAAATGCAGGGCTGCAGAGTGAATAACAAGATTTTATTACTATTAATTGCTTTAGGATTAAGTAATTATGGTTATGCCGGTGAAACAAAAATATACGCTTGGAAAGATAAAAATGGCGTATTAGTGTTCTCAGACACCCCTCATAAAGGGGCCCAAGAGGTAAAGCTCACCAGCCAAGATCTTAATATGCCTGCAACAAATACTGACATTTTTGACGAGCAACCTCAGCCTCAACAAGCGGCCTTTAGTATTGCTATTTCCTCACCTGATCATAACCAGACTATTCGTGAAAATACCGGCACTGTTTATGTAACTAGCCGAATAAAACCACGCTTTGAAACTGGTTTTACTATACAACTTTTTATTGATGGTAAAGCACACGGCCCAGCCAGTGACAGCTCAACCTTTGCAATTAGAGATGTAGAACGTGGTCAGCACACACTACAATTAAAGCTTTTTAATAGTAAAAACCAAGTTATTGCTACAAGCGAACCCTGCATATTTTTTATGCACCGAAAAGGGCTAAACCTAGGTAACTAAATTGGGTCATTACTAAACGTGCAGCAGTGTATTTAACCATATAACTTGCTTGCAAACATCCACGCACTAAAATGGTGCAGCTATGATTAATAATAAAAACTTTAGCCCTGAGCTACTCGATGCCATTTGGCAAAATCAAACAACCGCTATCATGTTACTTGATAAAAACTTCACCGTTGTATATGCCAATACCAGTACCAGCGAGCTGCTTGGCCTTGGTAATAAGCGCCTATTAGATCAACCGTTTGATAGCCTTTTTAACTACCATTCAATCGATTTAAAGCGTATAGAACAATACTCACTAGTTGAAGGCGTAGATTGCCAGCAGCATAGAGCTGACGTGGTTTTTAGCGATTCTCGCCATGCAAAAGTAGCCGTAAGTACACGACAAATTAAGTTTAATGGCTCGCTTTATATTTTATTTGAGTGGCGCCAAACCGATGACGAAATTAAGCACGACCAAGCGTCTAATCAAATGCATCAATATCAAGCTGCCCGAAACCTAATTAGAGGGTTAGCTCACGAAATTAAAAATCCTTTAGGTGGAATTCGCGGAGCGGCGCAGTTATTGCAGTATGAGGTTGATCAACAAGAAAGAGATCAATGTGCTGAGCTCATCATTGAGCAAGCCGACCGATTACGCGAGCTAGTAGATAGGCTTTTGGGGCCCAATCAACTTCCTCAAAAATCGTATGGCAATATACATCAATCACTTGAATCAGTTGCAAGGCTAAGTACGTTAGATAATTGTTCTAACATTAGCTTAGTTAAAGATTACGACCCGAGTATTCCTGATGTATACATTGATCAAGGCAAAATTCAGCAAGTGGTATTAAACATTGTTCGAAATGCCCAACAGGCGCTTGTAGATGGCGGTGAAATAACAATAAAAACCCGCATAAATCATCAGCATCGTCGCCCGGGTAAAGCACCTAAAAAAGCCTTGTTGATCCAAATATCTGATAACGGACCAGGTATTGATCCCAGTGTACGCGAAACACTGTTCTACCCTATGATCACCAATAAAGAAGGTGGCTCTGGGTTGGGCCTTTCAATAGCGCAAACACTGATTGATCAACATGATGGCTATATAGAATGTGATAGCTGGCCTGGACATACTGAATTTAATATCTATCTGCCCTTTGCAGATTAATGTTTGGAGTTTGCATGAAAACAGTTTGGCTTGTAGATGATGATGCTTCTATTCGATTTGTACTCGAAAAAGCACTAACCCGTGCAGGGTTTAACGCAGAAAGCTTTTCTAACGCGCAAGATGTATTAAGCGCATTGAAGTTTAGCCAACCTACTGTTTTAGTTTCGGACGTACGAATGCCAGGTATGGATGGTATGGCGTTGCTTGAACTTATTGCAGAGCAAAACCCTGGATTGCCCGTTATTATAATGACCGCGCATTCAGATTTAGACTCTGCCGTTAATGCATTTCAAAAAGGTGCTTTTGAATACCTCGCTAAGCCGTTTGATTTAAACGAAGCGGTAGCACTAGTCGAAAGCGCATGCAGAGCAAATTCCACTAAAAAAACTAAGCGTAAGCAAGCTCCACCAAAAAGTGCGCATATAATTGGTGAAGCACCCGCCATGCAAGAAGTGTTTAGAGCGATAGGTAAACTATCGGCTTCTAGCATGAGCGTATTAATAAATGGCGAATCTGGAACAGGTAAAGAACTTGTCGCCAGTGCTTTGCACAATCATAGCCCACGTAAAGAAAACCAATTTATTGCACTTAACATGGCAGCCATTCCAAAAGAGCTTGTTGAGTCAGAGTTATTTGGCCACGAAAAAGGCGCATTTACGGGCGCCGACAGCGTGCGTAAAGGCCGTTTTGAGCAAGCCAATGGCGGCACACTATTTTTAGATGAAATTGGTGATATGCCACTTGATGTACAAACACGTTTATTACGCGTTCTTGCCGATGGTGAGTTTTATCGCGTTGGTGGCCATCAAAGTATAAAAGTAGACGTGCGTATTATTGCGGCTACGCATCAAAACCTTGAAGATTTAGTTAAACAGGGCAAATTTAGGGATGATTTATTTCATCGTCTTAATGTTGTGCGCCTACGTTTACCCGCTCTTCGAGAACGTACTGAAGATATAGAAAGTTTATCGCAACACTTTTTACATAAAAGCGCTAAAGAGCTACAAGTAGAAAGCAAAGTGCTGAGCCCTAAGGCAACTGAGCAATTACGCTTATTTAATTGGCCAGGCAATGTACGCCAATTAGAAAACACCTGTCGCTGGCTTACTGTAATGGCACCGGGTGAGCTTGTGAGCGAGCAAGACTTACCGCCTGAAATTCTTGATGCCACACCAACTCAAGAAGAAGGTGATTGGTTAGATGCGTTTCAGCAATGGCTTAATCAAGAGCTTAAACAAGGTAAAGAAAATATTTGGCCTGACATTCAAGCTCAGCTAGAAACCCGCTTAATAAAAACAGCTCTCGCTAATTGCTCTGGCCATAAGCAAGATGCCGCTATAAAAATTGGTTGGGGACGCAACACGTTGACCCGAAAATTAAAAGAGCGCAATATTAGCTGATTAAACGCTTTTAACACATTTGGTTATTGATGAAGCTAATCGAACATATTCCCTTATTCAAACAAATGGAAATTATAAACAGGCTGCACTTTTTTAAAGAATTTACGCTCAGCGAGCGTCAAGTCTTATTGGAGTCGTTCGGCCTGTTATATTTAGTAAGCCAGCATCAGTTTTTATTTAAGCAATACGATAACGACAAGCGCTTATATATTGTACTTAGCGGTGCGTTGTTAGTATTTAAACATAATCATTTGCTAGAACTTGGAACGATAGTACCTGGTGAATTTATAGGTGAAGGCGCTTTTATAAATAACCGAGAGCGTAGCACTAGCGCACGCGCTAAAACCGACAGTATCGTCCTTGCCATTACCCCTGAAGCACTCACCCGTTTACCTAATGTTATCCGCGAAAAAATTAAAGACCGAATTATAGAAGGTATGAGTCTGCGTATTGCAAAACTTAGCGAGCATATAGAAGCCCACGGTTAACTTTATCACTCAATCCATATAAACAATTTGTAATGAACAGTTAAGCCAATCTGGTTTGTTTATATGTGTATTGTAAATAAAAGTATCTGACGGCTTTTGCCCAAAAGGTGTGCTTATTTTTGGCGTAGTACGCGTATAAGATTGCGATGTATTTTGATAATAAATAACTAAGTACGGTTCAATACGCTCCCAATCCAACACCACTTTAGCACTACTTGGTAATGTAAAGTCAGCATATTTATCTGTAAATGTGACGAGTAAATCATTGTACTTGTCTTCGCTGCATTGAGTTGTTCGTAACTTTTTAGGCATAACAAAGGTTGTACCCGCCACTGCATTTTTTAGATAAAAGCCTATATTGCCATCACCATAAAAATGATTTGAACGCGTTGTATAGCTAACTTGTGGCTCGTAACCTAGCCCCTGCATAATAAGTAGCTAACTGCTCAGTCTCTTTTGGGTAAATTTTGTCACTTGATAAGAGTAATGTAGCCTCACCAAACTCTGATGGGATTGTCAGCGGTACATATTCATAAGGGAGCGATTGTGCTTTTAGCGCAGCATCGAGCTGATCGCGCTGTTCATCTTGCAAGTTTTCACTAAATACATACACGGTAGGTTGTTGGCACGCAGCTAATAGTAATGCCAACACATATATTAAAATTCCATTTTTCATAGTTACCCCTTTTGATTACACTTGTAGTCTATTAAAGGTAACTATTTATAGCAATTTAATTTGTTTGGCTATTTAACCACGCATCAACACTTTTACGAGTGTATAAAACTTCTTTAAATAAGCGATGGCGTTGAAATTCAAGTACCGATTTTTTTTTCATATCGCCACTCACTAAGCGGCTATGGTGATCGTTAAATTTTGAAATCACAGAAAAACCACGTTCAGCATTTTCCTTTTGCTCTTTTACTTGATTAGTAAGATGTGACCTAACATCGTCTGCGGTAAGCATATCTGAATTATCTAAGCCCATTAGCTCTTTTTTCATTGCTAATCTTACGCCCATTTTCTACTCCGTTTTATATGTATTCATTACACATTGATTAATCCGCCAGAGTTTTAGCAATTAGCGAGCCATACGTAAAAAAGATTGCAACGAAGCTTAACTTTTAATTGCTTCAGTTTTTTTAAAGACAGATAAAATACCTAAAAACTTTCATAACTAATTGTGTATTACCGCTATCTAAAGTTACTTGCTTTGGTGCAAAAGTCGCTGTAAGCCTTTATACTAAAGCCTGTGCGTTACCCCACCGAGAGCAAATATGAACGAAGAATATATAGAAATAGAGTTAGAAGAAGAGCCGATTGAGCTTTGTAAATTATTAAAAGTACTAAACTTAGTTGAAGGTGGCGGCCAAGCTAAAAACCTAATTACTGAAGGCTATGTGGGTGTTAACCATGAAATTTGTACAATAAAGCGGAAAAAATTATACAGTGGCGATGTACTAGAATTCGATGGTGAGTTTTTTCAACTTGCGTTAAGTGAAGATGCTGTACCTGCAGAAAAACCTGCGGTACACACTCAAACAGAGTCAAAGCAAGCCGCACCACAACCAACAAATCAGCCAGCTAAAGCTAAGCGCAAGCGAACTAAAAAGCCAAAAGTAGATGATAAAACAGGTCGTCGTCCTATTTCGTTTGGTTAAGCATTTAAAAACCCTCTTTTTATATAAAAAGGTCAACTTGTATAGTTGGCCTTTTTACTCTTTAATAACCTAGTTAATAATAATAAAAACAAGGTTATAAAATGTCTGTTAAAACACCTAAAAATTGGTTTAAGCCCGTTGTATGGGCGGCACTCGTATGGAACTTACTTGGCGTTATTGCATTTGCTATGCACATGATGATGACACCAGAAATGATAGGTAAACTTCCGCTAGATCAACAAGCTGCCTACTCTAACGTTCCTATTTGGTCAACCATTGCATTTGCTATAGCTGTATTTGGAAGCACTTTGGGTTGTATTTTTTTACTTGCTAAAAACGCGCTGGCAACACCTACTTTTGCGCTATCGCTCGGCGCTATTTTAATTCAGCAATATTATAATTTTATGGTCATAAACAGTATTGAGCTACTTGGTACAAGTGCTGTATTTATGCCTATATTTGTAATCATTATTGCCATAGCTTTACTTTGTTTGAGTATTAAAGGTAAGCAACAAGGTTGGTTACAGTAATTAATAAGGGTCGAAATAACTTTTGACCCTACCTCTTTCAAATCATCTCTTGAAATTAAACTTTTCAGCATCATCTCTACTATATTAACTGTATAAAATTCGTTCTCTAAATACGGCTTTTTACATTGGTATGCACTTTGCAACTCAAGCACTACAGAGGTCACTCTTCAAAATATTTTTATCATTCATAAAGGGGCAAATAATGAATAATAGTTTCGATACCCAACATCAGCTCACAATAAATGGTGAGCAATATCATATTCATTCTCTAAAAGGACTTGGCGACAAAGCGAAACGATTGCCCTTCTCCTTAAAAGTATTACTTGAAAACCTTCTTCGTAACGAAGACGGCGCAAATATTAAAGAACAAGACATTCAAGCCCTACTTAATTGGGACCCTCAAGCGAAACCTGCATCTGAAGTTGCCTTTACCCCCGCTCGCGTAGTTATGCAAGACTTTACCGGCGTACCCGCTATTGTTGATTTAGCCGCGATGCGTGACGCAATGGAAAAGCTAGGTGGCGATCCTGCAAAAATAAATCCGTTATCACCCGCAGAACTAGTTATTGACCATTCAGTGCAGGTAGATGGATACGGTAATGAGGGTGCATTTGATTTAAATGCAAAACTTGAATACGACCGAAATAAAGAACGTTACGAATTTTTGCGTTGGGGACAAACCGCTTTTGATAATTTAAAAGTAGTGCCACCAGCAACCGGTATTGTTCACCAAGTAAACCTAGAATACTTAGCGCGCGTTGTTTTTAATGAAGACCGTGACGGCAAAAAATACGCTTACCCAGATACGCTTGTAGGGACTGACTCTCACACCACCATGATTAATGGCTTAGGTGTGCTTGGTTGGGGTGTAGGCGGCATTGAAGCTGAAGCAGCCATGCTTGGTCAGCCAATTAGCTTACTCATTCCACAAGTAGTCGGTATGAAGCTAAGCGGCCGTTTACCTGAAGGTACGACCGCAACCGATTTAGTGTTAACAGTAACCGAAATACTGCGTAACCACGGCGTAGTGGGTAAATTTGTAGAGTTTTATGGTGACGGCCTTGCTGACTTACCACTTGCAGACAGAGCTACCATAGCGAATATGGCGCCAGAATACGGCGCTACATGTGGTATTTTTCCGATTGATGATGAAACCATTAACTACCTTCGCTTAACAAACCGCGACGAAAACCACTTAAAACTGATTGAAGATTATGCTAAGCATCAAGGCCTATGGCGTAACGATGGCGACGAAGCTAACTATACCGATACACTCGAGCTTAAATTAGACGATGTTGTACCAAGCCTTGCCGGCCCTAAACGTCCACAAGATAGAATTGCCCTAAACGAAGCTGGCAAAGTTATTGGCGATCATTTAAAAGGCTTCCAAGACGAGCGTATGGCTCGTCGCGATAAAAGCGATGAAGAACAAGCTCGTATTGAAAGTGAAGGCCCAGCAACAAATCCAGATGAGCCAGTAGACGAAGCACAGTTTATGGGCGCCGCTAAAGTTAAATTTAAAGGCCAAGAGTTTGAGCTTAACGATGGCGCTTGTGTTATTGCTGCAATTACCAGCTGTACTAATACTTCTAACCCTAGTGTTATTTTAGCCGCAGGCTTAGTCGCTAAAAAAGCAAAACAGTTAGGCATTAATGTAAAACCTTGGGTTAAAACATCACTTGCGCCAGGCTCTAAGGTAGTTACCGACTACCTGGAAAAAGCAGGCCTAATGGATGACTTAGAAAGCTTAGGCTTTAACCTTGTTGGCTACGGTTGTACAACTTGTATTGGTAACTCAGGCCCACTTCCAACTGAAATATCAGATGCCATTCAAAAGCACAAATTAGTGGTTAGTTCTATTTTATCGGGTAACCGTAACTTTGAAGGACGTATTCACCAAGATGTTAAAATGAACTTTTTAGCCTCTCCTCCGCTTGTTGTAGCTTATGCTATTGCAGGTAGAACCGATATTGACGTATACAACGAACCCCTTGCTCAAGATGCTAACGGTAACGACATTTACCTTAAAAATATTTGGCCAAGTGTTAAAGAAGTAAGCGACCTAGTTAAAGAAACAGTAACTAAAGAAATGTTCGAAAAAAGCTACGCTAACGTTTACGAAGGCGATAGCCGCTGGCAGCAAATTAAAATACCGGATGGCAAACTTTACGATTGGAACGATGCTTCTACCTACATTAAAAAAGCACCATTTTTTGATGGTATGAAAGTAGAACCACCGGGCATTCCTACTATTGAAGGTGCACGTTGTTTAGCTAAGCTTGGGGATTCAGTAACCACTGACCATATTTCTCCAGCGGGTGCTATTAAAGCAGAAGCGCCAGCAGGTTTATACTTGCAAGAGAAAGGTGTAGAAAAATCGCAGTTTAACTCGTATGGCTCACGCCGTGGTAATCACGAAGTAATGATGCGCGGAACGTTTGCCAATGTTCGTCTTAAAAACTTACTTGCTCCAGGTACTGAAGGTGGCGTAACACGTACGCAACCAGAAAACGATTTAGCAAGCATTTACGATGCGGCTATGGAGTATCAAAAAAATAATACTCCACTTATTATTTTAGCGGGTAAAGAGTACGGTACAGGTTCATCTCGTGACTGGGCGGCTAAAGGCTCACTATTACTTGGTGTAAAAGCCGTTGTAGCACAAAGCTATGAGCGTATTCACCGTTCTAACTTAATTGGTATGGGTGTATTACCGCTGCAATTTAAAGAAGGTGAAAGCTACGAGTCACATGGGTTAACTGGGCAAGAACAATTTGATATTGATGGCTTGTACGATAAAACCGATGAAGTAACCGTTATTGCAACCAATGCCGAAGGTAAAAAAGTAACCTTGAGTGCTGATGTACGTATTGATACCCCTAAAGAGTGGGATTACTACAAACACGGCGGCATTTTACAATATGTATTGCGTAATATGCTCGATTAATACGCGCTGTAATTAGTGCATTTAAAAGCCCAGTTTAGTAATAAGCTGGGCTTTTTTATGTGTGCCGTTTATTGTTTCAAATCAATGCCGAATATTTAAAGCCGGCCTACACTAGGGTTACTCTTAGTGAGGTGACTATGTCGCAAATAATGATTATTCGACTGCTTAAAACATCAATAGTGTTTGGATTATGCCTTATTGTGACTGGCCACTCTTTAATTGTGTCGAGTTATTTCACTGTTAATCATGGTATTAAAGGAATAATTACAGCGGCAGCATTTATCGCTATAGGGGTGCTATTATCACTTCCCACTAAAATATATTTAACCATACTGTTAATGGAAGCCGAAAAACGTTATTTAAAAAACCATAAAAGCCCTAACTCAGAATAGCTAAAGTGCGCTTAAATTATTAATTTCTTTATTACGTTTTTCTAGTTTGTCTTTTACATTTTCGGCGTCATTAAATAGCTTTTTAACAGAGTCTGGGTTCAAAATACTGATCCCCTCTTGTGCAGCCGACATTGTATTTGTACTTGGAGAGGTATTTAAAATAGACGTGTCTTCTGCAGCAATAACAGTAATATCTTTAGGATCGAGTTTTACTTCAATACTTTTTGCATGCGGGTTAGGTGTATCAGAAAAGTGCCATTGACCGGTTTCGTCTTGCCACTTAAAAATTTTACTACTTGAGTTAGTACTTGCAGGCATTGGTTCATCAGAAATACTGCTCGCAATTTTATCGCCCGCTTGCTTAACACCCTGCACAGCTTGATCTAGAGTATTGCTTGAAAGCGCGACCATTTTTTCTTTAATTTGCTGAGATTCATTACTAATAGATGATGCAGAAAGCCATGTTTGACCATCGGGCTTTTTTAAATAAAACAAAGAGATGACTGCAATAGCCATGATTGATATAGCTAAGTAGGTAAAGTATTTCATAGCGTTCCTGCTTTAATTAATCCTTTATTTCCTTGAGTTTAATAAAAAATACTTAATTAGGCAATTTTTGTACCCTAATTAAAGAAAATAAAAACGCAGCCTAAGCTGCGTTGTTGTTATTGATTTAACTACAACTTAGTAACGTTAAATACCGTCACCATCCATGTGTAGTCCGCATTCTCGGTTTAAACCAAAAAAGCGAGTTTCTTCTTCTGTCATTCCAGGTTCTAACTTACGCGTTGTATGCACGTCGCCCATCGACACATAACCTTGCTCCCATAATGGGTGATAAGGTAAATCGTGCTTAGTTAGGTACTGATACACGTCGCGGTTAGACCATTCAATAATTGGGTACACTTTAACCGTGCCACGGCTAATTTCTACAAACTGTTTATCAGCACGCGATGATGATTGATCGCGGCGCAGGCCACTAAACCAAGTACCGGCTTCAATCTCTTTTAGCGCGCGGGTCATCGGCTCTACTTTATTAAGCTGATTATATTGCTTAATGCCGTCCTCCCCTTGCTCCCATAGCTTACCAAATTTGGCTTCTTGCCATGCTGGGCTCAACTGCGCTTTATACACTTTTAAGTTAAGCGATAAACGCTCACTCATTTGTTCAATAAACTGATACGTTTCAGGAAATAAATAACCAGTATCGGTTAATACAACAGGAATATCTGGGCGTTGTGAGGTCATTAAATGCAGCATCACTGCTGCTTGAATACCAAAGCTAGATGATAAAAATGCCGTATTAGGCAAGTTATCAAGCGCCCATGCAACGCGCTGCTCAGCGCTCATACCCGCTAGTAAACCATTAGCATCAGCTAACATTGCCGTTTGGCTTTGTTTATCTAGCTGTAAAATGTTTTTAAATTCACTCATGGTAAATTCCAAGCCTCACCAGCGCTAAGCGCTGGTATTAAATTATGCGTGAAAATCGGTTACTGATACTTTTACTTCAGCAACAATGCCTTTGCGTATAACAAAGTCACCAAAACACTCACCGTCGTTACGCTCTTTAGCCCATTGGCCAATTAGCTTATCGAATGCTTCTAGGTAAACATCTTCGCCTACGTTCTCAAGGTACAATTTAGGAATACGTGTGCCTTCTAAATTACCACCTAAGTAAACGTTGTATTTACCTGGGCCTTTGCCTACTAAACCAGCTTCTGCAAGCATTGCGCGGCCACAGCCGTTCGGGCAACCTACAACGCGCATAATAATGCTGTCATCGGGTATACCGTGCTTAGCAAGCAGTGCTTCAGTTTTTTCAACTAAGCTTGGTAAGTAACGCTCTGCCTCAGCCATTGCAAGTGGGCACGTTGGCAGTGAAACACACGCCATTGAATCTTTACGCTGCTGCGAATCTGTGTCATCAATTAAGCCATGACTACGGGCAATTTCTTCAATCACTGCTTTTTGATCGGCAGGTACGCCAGCAATAATTAAGTTTTGGTTTGCCGTCATACGCATGTCACCTTGGTGAACTTCTGCGATTTTACGACAACCTGTTTTAAGCGGCTTGCCTGGGTAGTCTAAAATACGACCACTTTGAATAAATAGCGTTAAGTGGTGCTTACCATCAATGCCTTCAACCCAACCAATGCGGTCGCCACGATGAGTAAACTCAAACGGACGGCTTGGTGCAAACGTAACGCCTGAGCGTTTTTCTACTTCGGCTTTAAATACATCAACGCCTACACGGTCTAGTGTGTATTTTGTTTTAGCATTTTTACGGTTTGAACGATTACCCCAATCGCGCTGCACAGATACAACATGCTCTGCAATTTTCAAGATATCTTCTAGCGTAATAAAGCCAAAGTCATCTGCTTTACGCGGATAAGTTGCTGTATCGCCGTGCGTCATGGCAAGGCCACCGCCCACTAATACGTTAAAACCAACAAGTTTGCCGTTATCAGCAATTGCCACAAAGTTTAAATCGTTAGCGTGCACATCAACTTCGTTGTTAGGTGGAATAGTTACCGTTGTTTTAAACTTACGCGGTAAGTAATTAGATCCTAAAATTGGCTCTTCTGTGGTTTCTGCTTTTTCGCCATTTAACCAAATTTCGGCATACGCTTTCGTTTTTGGCAATAAATGTTCAGAAATTTTTGCAGCCCAGTCGTAAGCTTCTTGGTGTAACTCAGACTCAACTGGGTTAGTAGTACAAAGCACGTTACGGTTAACGTCACCCGCTGTAGCAATAGAGTCTATACCTACGCTATCAAGCATTTGGTGCATGCCTTTAATATTTGGCTTTAACACTCCATGAAACTGAAACGTTTGACGCGTTGTTAAACGAATGCTGCCGTAGCTTGTTTTGTCATCTGCAAACTTATCGATTGCTAGCCATTGCTCTGGCTTAATAATACCGCCAGGCATACGTGCACGTAACATTACATTATGCAGCGGCTCTAGCTTTTGCTTAGCGCGCTCACCACGTATATCGCGGTCGTCTTGTTGGTACATACCGTGAAAACGAATTAGCTGAAAGTTATCGGCAGTAAAGCCACCGGTAATTTCGTCTGTTAAATCTTTTTCTATGGTGCCACGTAAAAAGTTACTTTCTCTTTTCAAACGTTCGTTATCAGAAAGTTTTACGTTTTTATCTTGTTCGCTCATTTTAAATCCTAAATTTGTTACAGTGACGGCTGTTAGCTGTTAAATAAAATAAGAAACGTGATTAATACACGTCTTTCTGATAGCGGTTTGCGCTACGCAAATCTTTTAAATATTGCTCTGCGTCTTCATTGCTCTTGCCTGTGTTTTCTTTAACAATATCAAGCAAGGCGTTGTGTACATCTTTTGCCATGCGATTTGCATCGCCACAAATATAAAAGTGAGCACCGGCTTCTAACCATTCAAACACGTCTTTACTGTTACTGCGTAACTTATCTTGCACATATACTTTTTCGGCTTGATCACGGCTAAATGCAACATCTACTTTGTTAAGTAAACCCGATTTTAAATAACCCTGTATTTCTACTTGGTATAAAAAGTCTTGAGTGAAATGTGGGTTACCAAAAAACAACCAGTTTTTGCCTTGCGCTTCACGCGAATCACGTTCTTGTAAAAATGCACGGAACGGCGCAATACCAGTACCAGGGCCAACCATAATCACAGGTGTATCATCGTTAGTGGGTAAGCGGAAATTGTCGTTGTGTTCGCTAAATACTTTAACTTTACAACCTTCTTCTGCACGACGAGTTAAGTAACCTGTACAGCCACCTAAATGCTCGCTATCAAATGCATCAAACTGCACTAGACCTAGTGTTAAATGCACTTCGTCTTCAACCTCAGCTTGGCTAGATGCAATTGAGTACAAACGAGCTTGTAGTTTACGTAGGCAATCTACTAATGTTTGTGCATCAATTTTTGCAGGGTTTTGGCGAATTACATCAAATATTTGGCGAGGTTCAATATACGCACGCATTGCGGCTTTATCTTCTACAAGCTTTAATAATTCAGGCGCACCAGTTGCTATTGCGTATTTTTCTACAAAACCAGGGTATGACTGAGTCAGCTCTAGTTTTTCAATTAATGCATCACGTACGCTTAGTTCTTCATCACCTACTTTTACAATGCTTGTTGCATCTATTTGAGTAAGTGTAAGTACTTCATCAACTAATACATCATCATTTAAAAAGTACACACCTAATGAATCACCTGGTGTGTAAGTAATGTCTGACCCTTCAAGTGAAATTTCAACGTGGCGTACATCTTTAGTTGAGTCGCGACCGGTAATTTTTTGAACGGTTAATAGCTCTGCTTCAAATGGATTTTGTTTTGTATATTGGCTTGAAGCTGTTGTTGGTGCACCAAATGGCATTGATACAACTTGACCACCAGCGGCTTCTTGCTGCGCTTTTAAATCAGGTTCGAATGCATCAACTGCACCGGCAATCCATGTTGCAGCTTCATCTTCGTAATCTACATCTAAATCAGCACGTTGATATATGGTTTGCGCACCGAGTTTATTTAAACGCTCTTCAAAATCTTTTGCTGTTTGGCAGAAAAACTCATAGCTAGAATCACCTAAGCCAATAACCGCTATTTTTACATCGTCTAGTTTTGGCGCTTTTTTAGTAGCTAAAAATTCGTGAAGTGTTTCTGCGTCCTCAGGTGGCTCACCTTCGCCGTAAGTAGATACAACGATAGTTAAAAACTTTTCTTTTTTCAGGGCTGTTGGTTTGTAATCTGACATGCTAACAAGCTTAACTGCTAAGCCGCGCGACTCAGCCTGCTCTTTCATTTTGCTTGCTACGCCTTTTGCGTTACCCGTTTGCGAACCATATAAAATAGTTAGCGCTGCTGCATCACCCGCAGCCGGTACGCCAGCAGTAGGAGCACCTAATGCAGCTGAGTTAGCATTAGCAGCTAAGTAACCACTTACCCATGCTTGTTGAATTGGATTAAGTTCAGCCACTAAACCTTGCAGCTTTTGTACTTGATCTTGCGATAGCGGGCTTGCCGCAGCATTTAGTTGACCTAACAACATGAATCGATTCCCCATAACCCTGAAAATTAAACACAACACACTTTGTGTATTGTTAAAAATGAGTTTTACCTCATCCAGAGCGTATCTGTTGAGGTTTTCTAAGTATGTAGGATAACGGGCTCTGCATAGATAAAAAAAGAATAGAATCTGCTTTGATATTCCATTTAGTTATTAATTTATAAAAATACCTTCAAAAACAGATTAAAGGACGATTATTGCCTTTTACAGTGCTTTAAATTAACAATTTTGTAACCTAACTAATGTAGGGTATATTCCTCATTCAAAATAAAAATAGGAACAACTATGTTACACGGGAAATATAAAAATAAACTACTTAGTACCGCATTGTTACTTGGCTCATTACCTGTAATGGCCAATGTAGCTAATGGCGGATTTGAACAATGGTCAGGTAATACACCTGATGCATGGACTACGATAGATAGCGGAATTGCTTTATCTCGCTCAACCAGTACAGTTAAAAGTGGTAGTAGCTCTGCTGCTGTCAATGTAACAACAGGATCGCAAAGTAACACTGATTTACTACAACAAGTTGCTGTAGAAGCAGGTAAAACCTATAACTTTTCGGCTGATGTTTACCACACCGAAGGTAAAATTAAAGCTCGCTTGTATGTAGATGGTTATCAAGGCTATTCAAATCAAGCACAAACTAACCAATGGCAAACAGTTAGCCATAGCTATACAGCAAGCAGTAATAAAACAATTAGTGTTGGCCTTAGGTTTTACGATGTAAGTAGATTTGATGGCAGCGAAACCGTATACGTAGATAACTTTTTACCAAACGCTGATGGCAGCGCATCAACAAGCTGTACTGACAATAGCCTCATCTTAACGCTTAGTACCGATAATTACGGTAGCGAAACTAGCTGGGCCGTTAATAACAATCAAGGTAGTGCTGTTGCTAACGGCAGTGGTTACGCATCAAACACTCAGTATGATGAGCAAATATGCCTAACTGATGGAACTTACACACTTGTTATTAACGACAGCTACGGCGATGGCATGTGTTGTTCAACAGGTAATGGCAGTTATGCACTTAAGCAAGGCTCTACCACATTTGCTAGCGGTGCAAGTTTTAATAATACAGACAGCACAGCATTTACTTTAGGTAGTGGCTCTGGTGATGGCGGCGGGACCAACCCAACACCCACTGGCTACTATGTTACTGCTCAAGGGTTATCGGGTTATGCACTAAAAACTGAGCTTTATAATATTATTAAAGATCATAATGCACAGGGTTACTCGGCTATTTGGAATTTTTACGATTCATCTGCCCGTGATACATACTTTGAAAACGATAACAGCATTTTAGATATGTATAGCGAAAAACCAAACGGCTCAGATAGCTACAATTATGCTGCTGTGAGCGATCAATGTGGTAACTATAGTGGAGAAGGCGGCTGTTACAACCGTGAGCATTCATTCCCTAAAAGCTGGTTTGGCGGCACTATTGAGCCAATGAACTCAGATGTGCATCATATTTACGCAACCGACGGTTATGTAAACTCAAAACGCAGTAACTTCCCATTTGGTGAAGTAGCAAGCGCTTCATTTACATCAACTAACGGAAGTAAATTAGGCTCTGCCGCAAGTTCGTTAAATTACTCAGGTACTGTATTTGAGCCAATTGACGAATTTAAAGGCGACTTTGCTCGTGCTTATTTTTACATGGCAACGCGCTACGAAAATGTAATAGGCACTTGGCAAACTAAAACGACCTCAAGTAATGCGGTACTTAATGGCTCAAGCAATAAAGTATTTGAAAGCTGGGTTGTAGCCATGCTGCTTAACTGGCATAACAGTGACCCTGTGAGTCAAATGGAACTTGACCGTAACCAAGCAGCGTTTGAATTTCAAGGTAATCGTAATCCGTATATCGACCACCCTGAATTTGTAGAAATGATTTGGTAAAAGTTAGCGGTTAAAACATAAGCCTTTGCAATTGCAGAGGCTTTTAACTTTTAGTGTGTAATATTTTTATAGTCACAATGATTTAAGCTAATTGTAGGAAACAGCTGCGGTAGTCGATTTTTCAGCTCTGTTTTTCATCAACGTTAACAGTGAATGATGAAAATCTTGAAATATCACCTCACCCCATATTCGCGAATAAACACCAAAATTTGTATTATCTTGCACGGTCGTTTTTAACGTTAAAATCGTATTGCCGCTTTTATCTTCACTTAGCTGATAACCTCCATAAAGTGGAGAAAAGTATTCACCGCCAAGCTTTACGTGTTTATCAAGTGCATCATCCGGTATTAAATCTGGGTTTATTTCAAACTTATAAAGCATTTTTTTGTTTGGCTGCCAGTCGGTTATTACTTCTTTAAACACAACGCCTTTTTGCCAAGTACTTGTGCGAACAGCGCCTATACCGCTGGCATTCATACTTGCCTTTAATGGCTTTGGTACACCGATTAATTGAGTGAGTGAAAAAGGCACTTCCTGTGGTTTTATGTCACTCACATTAGCTAACTGCTGCCACACAACATTGATGGGCGCGTTAATAGCTATTGAATTTGTTACTTCGTATGTTTTTGATAAATGTAAAAAGTTAACTTCAATAGGTGAGAGCAATATAGGTAACAACGCGATTGATAATAAAGAACTATTCGCTTTTTTTATTTTACGTTTTCTAACAAAGCCCGCAAGTAACCCACCAATGCTGGCAAAAAACATAAAAGCAGGCAAAGCCATTGCCACACAAATGCTCCCTTCAAGCAAAGTAATTATACTTACAAATAAAAAAACAAAAATAGGCTGCCAAGCAATCGTGATCATTTGCCTTTTAGTTAATGTTTTTGATTCGTTGTACTCAAAGTGAATACGAATATAGCCAATAGCAACAGGCACTAAAAACATAAATGATATAGAGACTAAGCTACCTAAATTGTAAGCATTGACTAGCTCTACAAACAGCCGCATAAATATGCCGTAAAGCGTACCAAGTAAAATACCAATTGATTTAGGGGAGTTGAGTTGCATCTCTATTCTTTATTGTTGTTATTAACAATCCGAAAGTAACAGAAGTATTATTTCACCACAAATAAAACGAAATTAACGGCTGCTACCAATAAGCTTTTCAAACAAAGCGGCTTTTACAGCCACTAAGACTAAAGGATAATAACCTGCCATTAACACTACTTCCCGCTATAAACAGTGATCAAACTCCTTGAAATAAAAAACAAACCATTGATTTGTAATAACTTTAAATCATTTTGTGTAATTTTATAATTTTTAACGTAAAGCTGACTGTCAGATTAACTGTATTAAAAACAACCATGCACGACCTTTTGCCTATACATCCCAGCCTAAAAGCTGATTTACCCTGCATGTTCAATATTCATTTGCTTTAACAAAAGCCGTATTTATTTGATTAAGCAACAATGTTGCAGGAGAACGCATGCAAACTACACCACCCGGTGATGCACCATCAAACACGCACAAAGATGCTCAAAGCTACGAGCAACTTCACAAGCCGAGTTCAGAGTTTAATACTCGCGACGAGTATCTCGAACATGAATTACAAATTATGCAGCCTAAACGTTGGCGTCCTAATTTACCGTTTAGAGATTACCGATTTGAATTTGAAGACACCATCCCAGCAATGGCCGGTACTATTGGTAAAGTGGTTATGGTGGGCGCTATTGCAGCAACCTTCGCGGCACCTCTTGGTTTAGGCGATGCGTTTGTTTTAGAAAATGTGCGTTACGAATTACTGATTGTTTCTATTTTTATCATTTTGTTTTCAGGCTTTATTTTACCAACAGCCAACTTAGCTGGTACTCACGGCCCGCTTATTCCGTTAATTCCTATTGTTGTTGCAGCTGGCGGCCATCCTATGGCGTTTGGCTTACTCATTGGTGCCTTTGGTTTTATTCTGGCCATAACTAAGGGAGGAAGTATGCTCGCGCGCCTCACCAGTAAAGGGGTGTGTGGCGGACTACTTATTTATTTAGGCTTTATTGGCACTATTTCGCAAGTTAAAAAGCTGTTTGCTTGGGCTGAAGCCATTGATATGGCGCACATTGCGTTTATTGTTATTTTAGCCACCATTTTATTGTATGCACTTTTAGAGCACTTTAAAAAGCGTTGGTTAGCGGTGCCGTTAAGCTGCCTTATTGGTGGCGTGGTTGCCTTTGCTTTAGGTGCACCGTTTGAGTTTCATACTGCACCGGGTTTACCAAATATGAACCCAGCATACTGGTGGGGCGAAAACACAGGTTGGATGCTTGGCTTACCAACACTTGAAAGCTTTGTTGTTGTACTCCCATTTGCAGTGCTCGCCGTTGCTATGTGGTCTCCTGATTTTTTAGGCCATCAAGTATTTCAAAAAATAAGCTATCCGCAACGCACTGAAAAAGTACAAATGAATATCGACGACACCATGCTAAGTGCATCAGTTAGACAAACATTCGGCTCACTTGCCGGTGGTGCTAACTTTGCCTCCTCTTGGGGTACTTATATTGTGCCTGCCGCTATTGCTAAACGCCCTATCCCTGCTGGCGCTATTTTAACTGCATTATTTTGTATTATTGCTGGTTTATGGGGTTACCCTATGGATTTAGCAATTTGGCAGCCTGTATTGTGTGTAGCGCTTATTGTTGGGGTGTTTATCCCGCTACTTGAAGCTGGCATGGAAATGACGCGCGAAGGTAAAACGACGCAATCCGCCGCTATTGTGGTGTTTGCTTCGACCTTGGTTAATCCTGCTTTTGGTTGGTCACTTACTATGTTACTTGATAACTTAGGGCTGATTGGCTGTAAAGAGCGCAGCGCTGAGCTAACTAAAATGAGCCGCTGGGTGATTCCACTTATTATGTTTGTGTTACTTACCACTGTAATGGCAATTGTAGGCATGTTACCCGGTATACCTGCGTTAATGGCTGACTTTAGGCATTAACCTTTAGCTATTACATCTCATATTTACCCACAAAAAAGCACGGCAATTGCCGTGCTTTTTAATACGTGATTTTTAATACACACGGTTAAGCAATTACTGCCAAGAACGCTCAGTCGCTAGTTGTTTTTCAAACGCATCAATTTGTGGGTTTAGCGTTTCGGTTACACCAATAAAGTCTAAACCACTTAACAAACGTTCTTTTACCTCTTTACTAATATCAAAACTAATTGGTGCAAACTTACTGCTTGTTAGTGTTTGATTTTCAAGGTCGATCTCAATGTTAATATCGTCGTGCTGCTCGCTAAGTACAAACAATTGCTCAAGCGTGTCGGCAGGTAACGCAATGGCTAACATTTGGTTGTTACCACAGTTATTAAAGAAAATATCTGCAAAGCTTTCAGCTAAAATCACTTCAAAGCCGTATTGCTTAAGCGCCCAAGGAGCATGCTCACGTGATGAGCCACAACCAAAGTTGTCGCGCGTTAATAATATTTGCGCGCCTTGGTAGCATGGGCGGTTTAAAATAAAGTCAGGGTTTGGCTCGTCGTTATCTAGGTAACGCCAATCATAAAACAATGCAGCATCAAAGCCTTCGCGGCTAGTTGATGTTAAAAACTGCTTAGGAATAATTTGGTCAGTATCTACATTGTTTTTATCAAGTGGGGCCATTAAGCCACTAAAAAATACGCTCATTAGGCTTCTCCTCTAATATCAACAAAGTGACCATGTATTGCAGCAGCTGCGGCCATTGCAGGGCTAACTAAATGGGTACGCCCGCCACGACCTTGGCGACCTTCAAAATTACGGTTAGAAGTAGATGCACAACGCTTGCCTGCTCCTAGGCGGTCATCGTTCATCGCTAAACACATAGAACAACCTGGTTCGCGCCATTCAAAGCCAGCGGCTTTAAAAATATCGGCTAAGCCTTCGTCTTCGGCTTGTTTTTTAACTAAGCCAGAGCCCGGTACAATTAACGCTTCAATGCCGGCTACCACATGTTTGCCTTCAACAATTTTTGCAGCCGCGCGTAAATCTTCAATACGGCTATTTGTACATGAGCCAATAAATACCGTGTCTACTTTCGCGCTTGATAATTTATCACCCGCTTTTAAATCCATGTACTTAAGCGCGCTGCGAATAGCATCGGCTTTAATTAAATCTGGTTCTTGGTCTGGATCGGGTATGCACTCATCAACACCAATTACTTGCTCTGGGCTTGTGCCCCAGGTAATTTGTGGCTGAATGTCGTCGGCATTTAGCTCAACAACTAAATCAAAGTGTGCGCCTTCATCTGTTTTTAATGTTTCCCAATATTCAACGGCTGCATCAAAATCTGCGCCTTTAGGTGCAAACGGACGACCTTTTAAGTAATCATAAGTAATTTGGTCAGATGCAATTAAACCCGCTTTTGCACCCATTTCTATGCTCATATTACATAGCGTCATACGGGCTTCCATTGAAAGCGCTTCAATGCCTTCACCACAAAACTCTGCTACATAACCTGTGCCACCAGCGGTACCTAACTTGCCAATAACCGCCATAATTAAATCTTTAGCAGTAACCGTTGGACGCAATACACCGTTAATTTGAATTTTTAACGATTTAGCCTTTTTTTGCTGTAGCGTTTGCGTTGCTAATACGTGTTCAACTTCAGATGTGCCAATACCATGCGCCAATGCGCCAAACGCACCATGTGTAGAGGTATGGCTATCGCCACATACAATGGTTGTGCCTGGCAAAGTAATACCTTGCTCTGGGCCCATTACATGCACAATGCCTTGGTTAATTGAGTTTAAATCGTAAAGCACAATACCAAACTCTTTACAGTTTTTATCAAGTGCCATTAATTGGTTTTTAGATACTTCGCTTGCTGCATCAAGTGATCGGCTTTTAGTCGATACATTATGATCCATCGTTGCAAAGGTTTTTTCTGGGCAACGTACAGTACGGTTTTTTTCACGCAAGCCTGCAAAAGCCTGCGGCGATGTAACTTCATGCACTAAATGGCGGTCAATATAAAGTAAGTCGGTTTGCTCGTTTATGCTGGCAACGGTATGTGCTTGCCAAATTTTTTCGTATAACGTTTGGGCCACTTGCTAATTCCCTAATCTGTTTGAGTTGCAGCATAACGGTGCTGCAACTTTAATATGTTATTAAATGCGTGAAACGATGGCTGCTGCCACATCGCTTGTGCTGTAACCTGCATTTGGATATATATCTGGTGTGCCAACGCCTGCTTCTACGGCTTCTGCTACTGCTTTTTCAATGGTGCGTGCAGCTTCGTCTTGCCCTAGCGAGTAACGTAGCATAAGTGCAGCACTTAAAATTTGTGCTATTGGGTTTGCAACGCCTTTACCTGCAATATCTGGTGCTGAACCGCCTGCTGGCTCATACAATCCAAAACCCGATTGATTCAAGCTTGCCGAAGGTAATAAGCCCATTGAGCCTGTGATCATGGCGCACTCATCTGACAAAATATCGCCAAATAAGTTATCGCAAAGTAGTACGTCAAATTGGCTAGGTTGCTTAACTAACTGCATAGCGGCGTTATCTACGTAAATGTAATCTAAGCTTACTTCTGGGTAGTCTTTGCTTACTTCGGTTACTACTTCGCGCCATAATACGCTTGATGCAAGTACGTTTGCTTTATCAACCGACGTTACGTGGTTACTACGTAGCTTTGCAGCTTCAAAAGCAAAGCGGGCAATACGTTCAATTTCTTTTCGTGAGTATGTTTGAGTATCAAATGCATACTCTTCTGCGCCTTCACCACTGCGGCCTTTTTCGCCAAAATAAATGCCGCCAGTAAGCTCACGCACACATAAAATATCAAAGCCTTTTTCGCTAATATCTGCGCGAAGTGGCGACGCTGCACTTAATGCAGGTAATAACTGTGCAGGGCGTAAATTACAAAACAAACCAAAGTGCTTACGAAGCGGCAATAACGATGCGCGCTCAGGTTGCTCATTTGGTGGTAAGTTTTCCCATTTAGGACCGCCTACCGAACCAAATAAAATAGCATCGGCGTTTTCACAAGCACTTAGTGTTTTTGGTGGTAATGCTTCACCAAATTCATCAATTGCTGCACCGCCAATTGCATGATGCTGACGGTTTAGGGTAAAACCAAACTTATCGCTCACAGCATCCAATACTTGCTCTGCTGCTGCCATTACTTCTGGACCAATACCGTCGCCAGCTAATACCGCAACGCTGTAGTTTGTTTTACTCATCCTGCTTTCCTTTGTTGTTTTAAATCAGACACTTTTTGTGCACGATAAATTAAGTTATAAACACGGATCATGGCGCGTACCGACGCTTCAACCACATCCGCTGCAATGCCCGCACCGTGGTAAGGTCGGCCATCGTATTTAGCTATAATATTTACTTGGCCTAATGAGCTTGCACCTTGGCCTGTCGCTTCTAAGTTATATTCAATCATTTCAACGCTCATACCGGTTAAGCGCTCAATGGCTGCAAACGAAGCTTCAACTGGGCCATTACCTGTCGCGGCTTCTTGTTTAGCTTCGCCATCAATGCGCATTCCAATAGTAGAGCTTGCTACCGATTGCGAGTTAGAGGCTGAGTTAACAAATTCTAATTGGTATTTTTCGTCTTTGTCGTTAATTTGATTAAAGTAAATCATCGCCTCAAGGTCGTAATCGTATACGGTGCCTTTTTGGTCAGCCAACTCGATAAAGCTTTTATATAAGCCATCCATATCGTAATCAGATTTTTGATAGCCTAATTCTTCTAGGCGATGCTCAATAACATGGCGACCCGAACGCGAAGTCATATTTAATTGGTTACTTGGCACACCAACGCTTTCTGGCGACATAATCTCATAAGTATTTTGCGCTTTTAATACACCGTCTTGGTGAATGCCAGAACTATGTGCAAATGCGTTTTCGCCAACAATTGCTTTATTTGGTTGTACTGGCATATTACAAATTTTAGCCACTTGACGAGATGCGCGGTAAATTTCTTCACTTTTAATATCGGTGTATACTTTTAAGTGGTCGTGGCGCATTTTCATGATCATCGCCACTTCTTCAAGCGAGCAGTTACCAGCACGCTCACCAATGCCATTAATAGTACACTCAATTTGGCGTGCGCCTGCTTGCACTGCAGCCACCGAGTTTGCTACTGCTAAACCTAAATCGTTGTGGCAATGCACACTTAAACGCGCTTTATCAATATTTGGCACGTTATTCATTAAATGGCGGATCATCGCGGCGTATTCGTCTGGCGTTACAAAACCAACGGTATCTGGCAAGTTAATAGTTGAAGCTCCGGCATTAATTGCCTGCTCAACAATTTTACATAAATCCCAATGCGGCGTACGACCAGCATCTTCACACGAAAATTCAACATCATCAGTGTAGTTACGTGCCAATTTAATTGATTTAACGGCCATTGCTGTTGCATCGTCTAGGCTCATACGTAATTTATGTTCAAGGTGCAAAGGGCTTGTAGCAATAAAAGTATGAATACGGCTTTGCTGAGCTGTGCGAAGTGCTTCGCCACAGGCTTCAATGTCTTTAGCAACTGAGCGTGCTAAACCACAAATAATCGGGCCTTTTACTTCGGTTGCAATACGTTGCACCGAGCGAAAATCAGCAGGGCTCGAAACCGGAAAACCCACTTCCATCACATCCACATTCAAGCGGCTAATTGTATGTGCTAATTGAATTTTATCATCTTCAGTAAGGCTTGCTTTAAGCGCCTGTTCGCCATCACGTAAGGTGGTATCAAAAATCCATACTTTATCTTGCTCTTGCATAACTGCCCCTCATTCCTATGTTACCCAAATTTCAATTAATCCCAGCCGCGAGATAAAAAAAACCCCGCAATTGCGGGGTTTTTAGTGTTCAACTCGATGCAAACACACTAATCCCCGCTTACTTGCCATAGCAGTAAGAGGTTAAGTTTTAGTGTAATTAAACGAATAATATGCATCTTGTTTTCTTGTGTGTGTGTTCAGCGAAACCCATTTTTAACATTACAAAGCGACGGAAGCAAGCATAAAAATTCCACAAAACACCTTTAAAACACAACCACAAAGAAAATAAAAACCAATAAACCTTAAATAAAAAGATTAAAAATACAAAACACGCTTCTTGTCACCATAATCAAATCGGCTTTAAAGTGATCCCCGATTAGATAAGTTTTATTATTTTTATCTGGGCTTATAAAGTAATCCCATGTTTAATAATTAAAAAGTGCCATTACTCACTTTATCGACAAAATAGTCAAAGTGATTTGAGTTACATTGAACCTACTTTCATATCGATATAATCGATTCATTCTGTTCAAAGTATCCTGTTAATAAGTAAACTACTGGGCTTGCAGATCCTTTGCTAATATCGTGCATAATCAATACTACCTTTCTTGAGCTACTAAGTTTGTAATAGCGATAGGAGTTAAAGATCTCATACCCCATATATATTTTTCTTTTATTAACTTCTCTAACTGCTTACCTGTCACAATGTTTTTTGTTTTTATGACGCGCTCTGAAAGATAGAAACCTTTTTCATCACGCTCTTTTGAATGTTTTATTGCATACTCTAATAGGTAATCTTCTTCTGGAGAGAAAATAACACCATTTCCCTCCCCTTTTTCTGAGTGCTCTATTTCAGGGTTTGCAATATTCACCCAGTGGAAGTGAAAATCTTCTCTACCATGCGTCATAAATGCTAGATATTTGCCGCCTGGTGAAATACGGTGATTTCTCATCTCCCACTTACGTGGAAAATCAAAATTAACTTTGCGTACTATTTCACCATTAAACTTATGTATCCAAAAGCCATTGTGCTTTATCGCTAAAAACTCTTTATCACCAGGCAGTAAAAAAGCAGCGCCGCTATGATGAATTTGCGGTCGAGAGGTGAGTTCCCCTGTTGGTACATGGTAATTAAAGTGTTTGCCATCTGAGTAAAAAATGACGTTTTCACTGTCTGAGGTCCAGTTAAACCAAGGGTAGCCACCCCCGCCTGACATGGTAATTAGCTTTTTCTCTTTGGTGTCGTATAACTGGCGAGTCGCTCGGTCATTTATATAACCCGAAATAGCGATATAACGGTTATCTGGTGAGCGTGCTGGTGGATGCAATCCCGCAGGCTCCATTTGGGTAAAAATTTCTTCAGGTATAATACGGCGCCTGTCTGAGCCATCTAACCGTGATGACCACAGCGTGCGTACTTCACTGTATTTGTATTTATTCCAGAACATTAACCGCGGGGTTGAAAATGTATCCGCATCGCCATACACCTCTTCGCGTATTTCTAGTGGCCACTCTGGATGGTTTTTGTGCTCTTTAGCCCATGGGTGTTTAGCAACATCAACCTCTACTTGTGGTGAGCTTTGAGATGAGGGCTCTGAGCAACTGCTCAGCAATAAGCTAAAACAAACGCTGAGGGCGCAAAGCATGCTGTGATTTTTTAAAACCGTCATTATTAAAATCCTTTTTGGCTTTTATTTAGAGAAAGGCATGTATGGTTACAACCCCTGCGCTGCTACATTTGTAATCGCTATTGGACCTAAAGTATCAAGACCCCAAATACCCATTTCCTTTACGCGTGTGATTTTTTGTTCGCCTGTTAAAATGTTCGTTTTAGTAATAATACTGTATATGTCAGGTATTTCATCTCGACTAGTTGGCTCTTTAAAATCGTTATAACCAAATTTTAGAGTGACATTTTCATCCAAAGAGAAAATCACGCTATTACCTTCCCCTATTTCTGAGTGCTCTATTTCCGGATTGGCAATATTCACCCAATGAAAATGCGCTTTTGGTCTAATATGAGTCATAAACGCTAAATATTTTCCATCCGGTGAGATACGGTGGTTTTTCATCTCCCATTTGCGTGGAAAACCAAAATTAACTTTGCGAACCACTTCACCATTAAACTTATGTATCCAAAAGCCATCGTGCTTTATGGCTAAAAACTCTTTATCACCCGGAAGTAAAAAAGCAGCGCCGCTGTGGTGAATTTGAGGTCGAGGGGTTAGCTCCCCTGTTGGTACATGGTAATTAAAGTGTTTGCCATCTGAGTAAAAAATGACGTTTTCACTGTCTTCGGTCCAGTTAAACCATGGGTAACCACCACCACCTGACATGGTAATGAGTTTTTTATCTTTGGTGTCGTATAACTGGCGAGTTGCTCGGTCATTTATATAGCCCGAAATAGCAATATAACGGTTACCTGGTGAGCGTGCTGGTGCATGTATACTAATAGATTCAAGCTTTTGAAATACCTCTTCTGGAATGATACGGCGCCGGTCTGAGCCATCTAACCGTGATGACCACAGTGTGCGCACCTCACTGCCTTTGTATTTATTCCAGAACATTAAACGTGGGGTTGAAAATGTATCTGCATCGCCATACACCTCTTCGCGTATTTCTAGTGGCCATTCTGGGTGGTTTTTGTGCTCTTTAGCCCATGGGTATTTAGCAACATCAACGGCGGTTGTGTTTGTTGAGCTTTGCGATGAGGGCTCTGAGCAACCGCTTAGCAATAAGCTAAAACAAACGCTGAGGGCGCAAAGCATGCTGTGATTTTTTAAAACCGTCATTATTAAAGTCCTTTTAAGCAGTTAAAGTACTGAGCAGTTCTGCACACTATGTCCATACCCTAATGAATAAAAAGCTCATATTCATGAGCTTTTTATTCTTACTATAATTGCGCTGTTGCGCTCAGTTATGTTGGTAGTAACTACTTAAATTACGAATAAATTTATTCGCTTTTAAAAGCTCCTAGCGGCCTTACTTTCCTCTTTGTAGCATCTTCAACAAACCACTGTTTCACTTCATCTTCAGTCAACCCTTCCTCTGACAAGCGCTTATATAGGTCTTTTTGTGATGGGGTTGAATGATCGCTATTTAGCTCAGCGGCTAATTCTTCTAAATCAGCCTCTGGTAGTGTTTTACCCCAAGGCAAATTGCTATTTGTAGGGTTCGGTAGTGGTAACTTTAACTGCAAGCCATGGTTGCTAATTTTATCGGTCATCGAACCGATATCATTAAAATTAAAGCCCGAATTTCCCGCCGAGTTAAAGCTAGCAATACCTAGCTCCATCGTATATTGCCTGTCTTCTTTGTCAGTAAATATATCACCAAATTGGCTTGTAAATATGTCTCCAAAAGGCCTTAAGCCGTTTACTTTAACACGCTTAGGTGAGTCATATTTCAAACTAAAATTTGCAGCAAAAACAAAAACCTGCTCTTCACCGGCAAATGCTTTAGCGTCTTTGTTATGCCAATTAAGCAGCGCTCGACCCTGTTTACCTTTTTCGTTATAAGGGCCTGCGTTATTCAATAATTCAATTAACTCTTCATACTCTGGGCCTACCTGCTCATCAATTTGGCACTGGTTGTCATACCACTTATCCTCGAATTGATAGTCATCGTCATGCCACGTGTCCACCATTTTATTTAAAATACGTTCTGTTTTATAACCTTTATTTGCATTACGTGTAGCCTTGCCTAAATAGCAAAGTTTTGACTGATACTTCGGGCCTATATCATTAATACCAATAGTTTGCTGCAGTATTAAATCACATGGCACACTACGCCAATCTAAACCAATGAGTTTTTTTGTATAATTATCAGACTCTAGCTCTGTACAGGTCGCTACAACCATAATATCGACTTGGGTATTCCAATCAAAGTCATCAAATATTATGTCATCGCCAAACTGGCGTACTTTAAACCCTAAACTTTGTGCGGCAGCAAATTCACTCTTAAACAAACGAACAACTTGCCCTTGCCTTTGTATTTTACTGGTTATTAAATAAGGTTTACCCTCACCACCAAAGCGCACCAAAATTCTAATGCTTTTTCCCCCAGCAAAAAGCTCTGGATATACAAAGCTTGAGCTACTACTCGTTAAAAAATCTTTTATTAATAGTGACTCTTCATTACCACCATTACGCTTTGTATTTAAATCAACATAAAACTCATTCGCCACAAACTTATTTTTTAAGCCTAAGGCATAGAGGACCTCCGCAGTGTCAGACTCAAAAATCATCTCATCACTATTATCTTTACGCTCCCCCATTAGTGGCAATACAACATTACTGCTACTACCAACTTGTGCACCAATGTAATAACGCATATCAGAAAAATTGTCATCTTGATAATATTCAAGTGCAGAGTCGTTTATAATCGAGTAAAAGGCTTCTTCGTGCACCATAGGCTTGGTACCTAAATACGTTTTTGGCCCTAATTGAAAAAACGGTGTAAATACACAACCAAACTTTCCGGCAAAGTGCTTTTCATTCTCTAATAGCTCAGACTCTACAAGCGGCCTTACAAGCTCTTTATAAGCAAGTTCGTTATTTATTACGCCATCACAGCGCGTTACTTCAAACGTAATAGGTGCAATACCGGTCATGGTGTCGTTAAACACCACGAGAACACGAATCGGGGTGAATGGCGTTAGCCGCTTTAGTTTATTGGCAATAATTGGCAACCATTTTTTTGAAGTCTGGTCTTGATAATATATAGCGCTGTGATGATAACTTGCCTCACCATATTCAGAAAATACCGGTTCAAATGTGTTTGCAAAGCTTTCGAGGTATTTACTGCCTTCTTTTTCTTGCGTGGCAAATGTGTGAATGGGGAAGTAATTTTGAAATTCAGCCGTAATATAATTATGCTCACGCGCTACTGTCGGCACCGTCATCATATAAAAACCATACGGATTAGATTGCGATTGCAAATAAAGCGTGTTTTCAGGATCTGTAACTGCGGCTTTACGTGCCGCTTTATCTAGCAAGCTGTAGTTGTCACTAAAGCCGTAAAGTGCTTTTTTATCACCATTTTTACTTTGCTTTTGATTGGTAATGCTATCAATTAAAAACACCCAAAACGTATCCATCCTAATTGATGCACCGGGCAAATTAGGCAGTGCCCAGCTATCACCTAATAAAAAGTTTTCTATGTATTGTTTTACTTTATAGCGTTCTAAATTTGAATAATACTGGCTTTTATCACCTTCACGCTGAGCCCTCAACAGTAATCCCATAAGGCCCGATATTGCCTCTGAGCGCAACCTAAATTGGGCTGCCCATTGTGTGCTTTGTTGCGTTTTTCCGTCTTTATTATATTCACTTAATAGCTCATGCATCATACCTTGGTTAGCTGCGCACTCTTGGCCTAGGCGTTTATCTCGCTGAATTTCTGCATAATAATGTTTACAGGCGTTATCGATGAGTACTTCATCCATTAAATTCGCAGCCGACGTAGCGATAACATCAAGCGATTTAATTACAGCCACCGCAGCAGCAATGGGAGCTGTTGCCGGGATAAATGCCATAACACCCAGAGCAATGTTAATCATTTGCCACGCCATATCGTCGCTGGTTTCATCTACTTTTATATCATTGGCTACGGTTAAATTACGAAAGCGCTCTAAACTGTCCATACCTTCACGAGACGGGCAAACATTTATTTGGCTAATAGCATATGCGGCAATATGTACACGGCGGTTTTGTGCTCGGCTTGCCTCATCTTTATTATTTATAAGTGGTTGAGCATAACCCAGCCCAAGCACTTCAATACGCGCTTCATCAATGCCTGCTTGGGTCACTAAAATGTCCTTAACAGCCTCTGCTCGTCGCTCAGATAACGCAATATTATAATCGTAATTACCTATATCGCAGGTGTGGCCTGCCACAGTTACTTTAAGGTTCTCATTTTGCTTAAGCGCTTTTATAACGGCCTCGCTTTGCTGCAAAATAGTATTGCGGTAATCATCGGTTACTTGCTCGCTATTAAGCGAAAACGTTCCTTCAATTACGACATCTTTTACAATTTCTTTGGCGCTTAAATGCTCAAAATAATCGTTAGCAACCGTTTTATAGTGCCGTTTAGCTTGCGCTAAATTAGGGATATTTGTACCAAATTGCTGCAACGTAGTTTGCCCAAGTGCTGCAATATTTGTGGTTAAGTCAGCTATATTGAGTGCATTACCAGCTGCATCCATTGCTACCTTAGGAATGCCAAGCTTTTTACCTAAACTTTTATTATAGCTTTCCATTGCTGCTGGTGTGTTAGCTGGTAAGCGCCACAAATTTTCTGCAAGTGCTTGCCGCCAAGCATCGGTTGTAAAGGCTGCGCGAGCTTCACGTAGTTTTTTCCAAGCATCCTGCCCATCTTGCATAGCAAACACGGCATCTAGCGTTGCTTGAACGGTTGTATCAGCATTCGCTCTTAAATGATCATGTAAGGCTTTCGCTACTTTACTCCCTAAAACAAATTTACCATTAGTGGTAAAATTACCATTACTCGCGCTGGCGGTTATATCGGTGTTTATTAACCCTGCGGCTAATTGGGCACGGCCTTTAGCCACCGCCCAGCCATGGCAAAAGATCTCAAAGCCGCTGGCTATTTTTATTGGTTCATCGCTAACTTTGGCGCGACCAATTTCTTTACCGTTTTCATCTTTAACACTAATATTTTTAGGGTCATAGGTAGCATGCTCTGTTTTTAAATCTTTTGCATAACTTATTAAGTGGCTATAAAAGCGAGGAAATTGCTTTATCATTGCCTCTTCAACCGAAAACGGGTCGCAATTAATTACATCAAACTCACCTGCCTCATTTTTTATATCAAAGCGGATCATTTCGGCAAGTTCGTAGTAATAATTGGCTCCTTCTCGAATAAGCGATTTAGAGCACCATTGCGGCCTTTGGGCAATATATTTAACACCATCAAGTTTAATTTTAATACGATATAAGCCGTTAGGCAGCTTT
Organism: Pseudoalteromonas sp. Z1A6; assembly: GCF_011378745.1. Classification (NCBI taxonomy): domain Bacteria; kingdom Pseudomonadati; phylum Pseudomonadota; class Gammaproteobacteria; order Alteromonadales; family Pseudoalteromonadaceae; genus Pseudoalteromonas; species Pseudoalteromonas sp. Z1A6. The sequence continues at coordinate 7,641 of NZ_WTKW01000001.1, read as the reverse complement.
CTATTAGTGCCAGATATGACCGCCAAATTTGTTTCAGGATCGAAAGTAGCAGGTATATCTTTGCCCACTGGCGACGACAAAATAATATTATCAGAGGAAGAAAGTGGTATATTTGAATTAATGCTTAATATTACTGCCCGTGTTTTAGCCAATATATAGGCATTAATTTTTTTAACGTTTTTTTCAGTAATCTCACTTGCATACCAATCGTTGTAATCTTGATCACGCTTACTAAGCACGGCTCCGTTTTTAGAGGTTGTTATTGGTGCTTTTAAATTACTAACTGGCACAGTTTGCAGAGTTAAAATAGGTAATGGTGGCGGTGAAGCCTTATCCGTTTCTTGAGCAGAGCCCGAGCTTTCAACTTTGCGGTAATCGCTTAAGTAACTTATAAAGTTTTCTGCCCAGCCAGAAGGGTTATTTACTGCTAACAGGCTAACTGACTCCAATGGAGGAATAATAATCGGCCGACTCTTATGTGCATGAAAGGGCTGACGCGTCGCTAAGGTTTCATTATCTAAGGTCGAAATAATACCTGCAGCGTTGGTTTTTAACACCACAGGTTTCTTTACATTATAACTCGCGCTTTCTGGATCTTCCGCCACTACAACACGGTTTAGTAACGGCGTTAATTTACTTACCGGTAAGTCCTTTTCAAAATACCCTGTGAGTAGATAAACTACGGGGCTGGCACTTCCTTTGCTGATGTCATGCATTATTATCGTCCTTGTGCTGCTACGTTTGTAATTGCTATTGGAACTAATGTATCAAGACCCCAAAGACCCATTTCCTTTACGCGTGTGATTTTTTTTTCACCTGTTAAAATGTTCGTTTTAGTAATAATACTGTATATGTCAGGCACTTCATCCCGACTAGTTGGCTCTTTGAAATCGTTATAACCAAATTTGAAGGTAACATCTTTATCAAGTGAAAAAATTACATTACTGCCCATACCTTTCTCTGAATGCTCTATTTCAGGATTAGCGATATTCACCCAATGAAAATGAAAATTTTCTCTGCCATGGGTCATAAACGCTAAGTACTTACCATCCGGTGAAATACGATGGTTTTTCATCTCCCATTGACGTGGAAAACCAAAATTAACTTTGCGTACTATTTCACCATTAAACTTATGTATCCAAAAGCCATCGTGCTTTATGGCTAAAAACTCTTTATCGCCCGGGAGTAAAAACAGCTCATCTGAATAAATTATTTTGCGTTGTGTAAGTGTGGCTGTAGATACGTTGTAATTGTAATGTTTACCATCTGCATAAAAAATCACATTATCGCTATCTGAAGTCCAATTAAATGAAGGGTGTCCTCCTCCAGCTGACATAGTGATTAGTTTTTTCTCTTTGGTGTCGTAAAGCTGACGAGTTGCTCTATCATTTATATAACCCGAAATAGCGATATAACGGTTATCTGGTGAGCGAGCTGCCTTATGAAGCCCAACCGGTCTGAACCCTATAAATACCTCTTCTGGAATTATGCGTCGCCTGTCTGAGCCATCTAACCGTGATGACCACAGCGTGCGTACTTCACTACCTTTGTATTTATTCCAAAACATTAACCGCGGGGTTGAAAATGTATCCGCATCGCCATATACCTCTTCGCGAATTTCTAGTGGCCACTCTGGGTGGTTTTTGTGCTCTTTAGCCCATGGGTATTTAGCAACATCAACCCCTACTTGTGGTGAACTTTGCGATGAGGGCTCTGAGCAACCGCTTAGCATTAAGCTAAAACAAACGCTGAGGGCGCAAAGCATGCTGTGATTTTTTAAAAACGTCATTAAAATTATCCTTTTACTACATGCACTTATTTACGAGGTAATATAAATAAGTGCATTCATTAAAACTTGTGTTATTAAAATAAAGTACTCGTACTTACTCTTCTACTATTTCTGCCATTAAAACGGTTTCTGGCGTTTGCTTGTAAAGCTCACTGAATGGGACATTGTCGAAAATATAATAAGCTGGCTGGTCATCATTTGGGTCTTGCATTAAATCAAAGCTGCCGCTTTGGGGGATATTAGTAAATTTTATTTTTACCCATGTAGAATCAAGCCTTACACTGGCTATAGATTGTACTTGTTGCCAGCTATGTTGTTTATTTATAAGTATAAGCTGCTCTTTGTCATACTTTGGCGTATTTGGGTCAACCTGATACATAAACACAAAAGCGGGCTTAACCATAATTAACGGGTTTATGTTATTTACTACCATTGCCATACTGTGCGGGGCACTCATACTAACTCCCAAATACTTGTTGTAGTTTTGCTTTGGTTTTAGGGCCTGGTATGCCGTCTATGTCGAGGCCGTGCTCGTACTGAAATTCCTTTACACCAATACGAGTTTTTTGACCCATAACACCATCAACCGTACCACAATCAAAACCCAGCATATTGCACCGGCCTTGTACACCTGAAAGCGTGTCGATTGGATCTAGATTGCCTACTTGTACCGCAAAGCTTTTAGTTGGTGTGGTTTCGCCTTCATTTAGGTATAAATCGACTGTGCCGGTTAGGGCGTCGTTACTATTAAGCTCTACTTCGATAAGCCCATCACTTTGCAATACGGTATCTATTGTTTGGCTACCAATGTTGAGTACTACGCGTTTACCGGCTACGTCATCACCGTCGTCGTACGATACTTGCAGACGAAAATACTCTTTTTCGTTTTGTACAACAAAGCTGTTAATGCTGTTGGTGCGCAGCGGTATAAACTTTTCTTTTTTTGGTGGAATCGTGATTTTATCGCCCGGGTAAATTAAATTAGGATCGGGGCGTAGAGCTTTAAACTCTGCGTTGCTTGGGTGGTTGTAAAGCGCTTTAGATGTTTGGTAGCCGTATTGCTTTGCTATGCGCAATAGCGTTTCACCTTGGGCTACGGTGTGTTGTTGGGTCATTGTATATCCTTAAACTTTGCCTACAGACCAATCTTCGCTGTCGAGTTCAAAAAAGCTGACTTTAGCGTTTTCAAAGTCGGGGCCTGATACGTTGGCATAACCGTTTTTATCTAGCTGCCCGGTAATAATGTGGCCGTTGCGTAAGCGTATTTTGTAGCCCATATTAGCTTGTGGCTCGCCAGCTTCATCGAGTAGTTCTATTTCGTAGGCTAAAGTGGGTTGTTCAACAGTAAATGTGGTGGTGTCGGTTGCGCCACTGGCCGTTACCGTAACATTATAAAGGCCCGGTTTTACCTCAGCGTAGTGCTGCCAAAACGAGACCTCGTCGGGGCGTTTTTTTTCTAGTTGTAGTGTTATTTGACCACTTGTTGGCCCTTGCCACTGAATAACTACACTGCGGCTGTTACTGCATGAGCCTTCTATATTGAGTTTCCAACCACTGGGTACTGTTAAGCTTGTGCCTGCTTTAGCAGGTTTGCGCTCGCTATAACCTAGGTTGTAATCGTAAATTAAATTGGCATTTTTATAGCCGGTATATTGCTGTGCTAATTGCTCTACGGTTTCAGCGGCGCTAAGTACGTGGGTTGTAAAATTTTGCCTAACAGTGTGAGACGCTTTTAGTAGCATTGTGCTGTTTAGCTCTGGCTTATAAATGCGTACAGCGGGCGCATGTTGTTGTATAGGTTGCACCGCTTTTTTAGGTTTTTGATTATAACTTTGCTGATTTATAAATTGCGGACTATTTTGCGCAGCTGATTGGCTGTTTATAAATGCAGAAGTGCTTGGCGTCATTACTGTGTTATTTATAAAAGTATTGTTTTGCAACGCTGTTTGCGATGATGTAACTGAACCATTATTAACCGCGCCCGAGTACTTTGTTGGTGCTTGAGTTTGTTTTGGGTAAACAGCTAAACGTGTATTAGCTTGCTTAAACAGAGAATATGGTACTTTTTTCCACTCTTTGTCTTTAGCCCAATATTGGCACCGAGTGTCGTCGCGTAATCGCGCAGCTTGGTGTTTATCTAGCGCACCAAACAGGTTGTCTTGCAGTTGCCTTTGCAACACTTTAGGAAGTTTGCAAAGCTGAGCACGACTTAAATAAGAGAATGTAACCACAGGCTCTGAATTTTCAGGCTCATTATGTGGTTGTTCAAATAGTGGGGGGTAATTTAAGTTCACCGGATCCTTGGTGAGCATTTGCATCCTCGCTTTCTCTTAATAAGAGACTTATTTATTATTTAGTTACGTTTATTATTTAGTTACGGCTAAAAGGGTTACCGTTATTATAGTGCGTTAATATAAAGAAATAGGCACAAAAAATCTACAATAAATTTTTAAATTTGCTAACTTTATTCAGTGTTTTCTCTTACGTAATGCCCGGCTCCACGAGTAATATAACGCAGCTGCCAAATAACGCGCTCAATCAATTCGTCGCGTTGCAATCCTTCTATATCGAGCGCTTCTGCACCGGCATTAAATACGAGCGTTACCATAGATTCAGCCTGAATATAGGCATGCATAGCGTTACATTTAGTTTCACTTTCTAAATAATGAGCCAGCTCTAAAATAAAATGTTTTACCTCGCGCGCTACTGCGGCTCTAAATGCTTTAGAAGTCCCAGAGCGTTCTCGCAGCAATAATCTAAATTGGTTACTTGAGTTATCAATAAACTCCATAAACGTAACCACTGAGGTATTTATAACACTGCCGCCATCGTTTGCTATTCGTCTGCGTGCTTGACGCATTAGTTGGCGAAGGGTTAAACCGGCTTCGTCTACCATGGTTAAACCTAGCTCATCCATGTCTTTAAAATGACGATAAAAAGACGTTGGGGCAATACCGGCTTCTCGTGCTACTTCGCGTAAACTTAAATTCGAAAAACTATGATCAGCACTCAGCTGATTAAATGCCGCTTGAATTAACGCCTGTCGTGTTTTTTGTTTCTGTTGCGCTCTAACACCCGACATCAACAGCTCCCTGAATTATTTTATATGAATATTTAGTGATATTAGCTCAATTGTACAGTCTAATACTTGACGACGAGAGTTTGAAATACTATTTTAGCTTACAGTTGTACGCTGAGATTGAGAATTATGAATAAACCACCGATTATTTGGACAAACGTCCTATTTTTTAGCCTAACCTTTTTGGCGGCTGCCACACTTGTACCTTGGTACGCCATTAGCTACGGATTTACCAGCGCGCATTGGATTGCTTTTGTTGGCTGCATGTTTTATGCAGGCTTATCAATTACTGCTGGCTACCATCGATTATGGGCACATAAAACCTATAACGCACACCCTGCTGTTGAATTTATTTTTGCGCTTGGCGGTGCTTTTGCACTACAAAACAGTGCTTTGCATTGGAGTAGCGATCACCGTATACATCACGGTCAAGTTGACGACCCAATAAAAGACCCTTACGCGGCTACCAATGGTTTTTGGTATAGCCATATCGGCTGGATGTTACGTGACTACCAAGGCGATAGCTACAACGACTATAGTAATTGTCGTGATTTACAACGAAATAAAGTCGTTATGTGGCAACATAAGCACTACTTAAAACTAGCTATTGCTATGAACGTAGGTTTGCCTCTTGCACTTGGTTTATTAGTTGGTGATGTGTGGGGTATGTTAATTCTTGCAGGTTTACTACGCTTAGTACTAAGCCAACACTTTACCTTTTTTATAAATTCGGTTGCACATATTTGGGGCTCTCGCCCATATACCGAAAAAAATACGGCACGCGATAACGGCTTTTTAGCGTTATTTACATACGGTGAGGGGTATCACAACTTCCACCATATTTTTGCAAGCGACTACCGTAACGGTATTAAATGGTTTCATTACGATCCAACAAAATGGATGATCCGCTCTTTAGCAGCTGTTGGTTTAGCTAATAAATTAAAGCGTACGCCAGTTGAACGTATCGAAAAAGCAAAGGCCGAAACGCTAATGAGCAAAACGCAAACGCGTCTTGCAAAATTGCCTTTAGCACAAGATAAGATTACATTATTACAACAAGAGTACGATTTACTGCTGAAAAAACTGCAAAATTATTGTTCACTACAAAAACAAGTGTTAGAAGTTAAAAAAAATAACATGGCAAAGCAGTGTGAACGCTCAGCATTAATGGCACAATACCATGAGTTGGAAGCCGCCTGGGAAAATCAAAAACAGGCATGGCTAGCACTTAATGCGAGGTTATTAAAAGCCTCTTTTAATTAATTTAGGAGTGGCTGTGGCCAAACAACCAGAACAAAAAAAAGTACCCGTGACATACCAATATGATGCAATAATTATTGGCACGGGTCCTGGCGGTGAAGGTACCGCCATGAACCTTTCAAAAAATGACAAAAAAGTAGCGGTTATTGAACGCCAAGAATCAGTTGGTGGCGGTTGTGTGCATTGGGGAACAATTCCTTCAAAAGCGCTTCGCCACTCTGTTAGCCGCTATATTGAATACAAAGCAAATCCGTTATTTAATGTTGGTGAGCGCCCTAGCCGCTTAACATTTCCTGATATTTTACGTCACGCAAGTTCTGTTATTTCTAAGCAATCTAATTTACGTAGTAGCTTTTACGATCGTAACCGCATTCATATGTTTCAAGGTGATGCGAGCTTTGTAGATAAGCACACAATTGAAGTAAAAAGAAATGATGGTTCAACTGAGCGACTGACTGCTAAAACGATTGTTATAGCAACCGGCTCACGCCCTTATCGCCCACCTGAAGTCGATTTTACGCATTCTCGTATTTATGAGAGCGACACTATTTTAGGTCTTAAACACGACCCTCACCGCGTACTTATATACGGCGCTGGTGTAATTGGTTGTGAGTACGCTTCTATATTTAAAGGTTTAGGCGCTAAAGTTGATTTAGTTAATACACGCGACCGATTACTTGCTTTTATGGATGCTGAAATATCTGACGCGCTTAGCTATCACTTTTGGAACAGCGGTATTGTTATTCGTCATAACGAAGAGTTTGACCGAATAGAGACCCGTGACGACTGCGTTATTATGCATTTAAAATCAGGCAAACGCGTAAAAGCTGACTGTATTTTATTTGCTAATGGCCGTACTGGTAACACTGATACATTAAACCTTGAAGCCATTGGTTTAAAAGCCGATAGCCGTGGCCAATTAAAAGTTAACGAAACATATCAAACAGAAATTGATAACGTTTACGCTGTTGGTGATGTAATTGGCTATCCAAGCCTTGCAAGTGCTGCGTTTGACCAAGGTCGCATAGCTGCTGATGCAATTGCGTGTGGTAACTGTGACGACCGCCTGATTGTTGATATTCCAGCTGGTATTTATACCATTCCAGAAATGAGCTCAGTCGGTAAAACAGAGCAAGAACTTACAGCCGCTAAAGTACCGTATGAAGTTGGCCGTGCACAGTTTAAGCATTTGGCTCGCGCGCAAATTGCTGGTACTGAAGTAGGTAGTTTAAAAATATTATTCCACACTGAAACCAAAGAAGTACTTGGCGTACATTGTTTTGGCGAACGTGCCTCTGAAATTGTTCACATTGGCCAAGCCATTATGGAGCAAAAAAATGGTGGCAATAATATCGACTACTTTGTAAATACCACATTTAACTACCCAACCATGGCTGAAGCCTACCGTGTTGCGGCATTAAATGGTTTAAATCGCTTATTTAAATAACTGCTTAACTAAGAAGTTTTAAAAGCCTTTATAAATAGGTAACAAAAAACCCGCAACTTAGCGGGT